>NZ_BAAFRY010000025.1:0-32580 GCF_045866295.1 Ferrigenium sp. UT5 | reverse complement strand
TGAACGTACATTTCCGCCAGCGCGATATTGAGCGCCCGCTCGGTACGGGTGCCGCGCTCCAGGGCGGAGGGATAAAAACTGCTGTCGCGCACTTGCGGAACGTCAAAGGTGAGTTGCCCCATGCGCGTCATCACGGTCTTGGGCTTGAAGCCGTTGGCGTGCCCGCTGCGTTCGGTACATCGCTCATATCGGTCGGCGTTGAGGTGCTGGGCACGTTCGATTTTGCTGGCCTCATTGACCAGGATGCGTAACGCTTCGCCTGCGCCATCGAGTCCTTGCGATAATAGCGCCGCATAGGCCGCCTCCAGGGGGTTGGTTTCTACTTGCATTGCCATGGTGCTTCTCCTTCGGGGTTGTGGTTAGAATAACCCTCAAGGATTTTTACTTGCAAACCCGTTCGCCAGGCCGGGTTCGGAATTTACAGAAACAATGTTGCACTAACTCCAAACCCAATTCTTTCCTCAATGTGTCACGCATATCTTCAATCAACGGATCAATCGTAGAAACGCCTTCTTGAGCGGTTTGATTCGACAACTTTCGAGCTAGATCAACTTGTTTTCGGGAGCCGAAAAGCTGAATTTCACTAAGTAGATTTTCAAGCTTCGTTATTGACTCAACGGTTGCATCCCTTCGTCCAATTTCTTGAGTAAGAATTTTGTAGGCATCAATCAAGTGCTGCACAACAATCTCTCGCCTCTTGTTGGCACTATCACGAAGAGAGTTCAGCCAGCCTGCAAATAGCCAGCTATTGCCAGCAACACAGTTACAACCAACTTTGTTAGCTCAATGTCCATTGCATACCTTTAGTTCAACGCCAAGTTAAGCGGACAAGTGGAGCGCCCGCAGGGTGCGCAACGTGCCAAAAGCGGCGCGTAAAATTTGCGAAGCAAATGCGCTGCTTTTGGATGTTCCGCTTGAACGCCTGGTTATAGCGCTTTTGCGGCAGTGACGAGTTCAGCCCAAGCCCCAGTTGGCGACCATATTTCTGACATTGGGTATTGTGCCTGTTGCTCTGGTAACCCTAGCACGCAATATTGATACAGGTACATGAAGCAAGACACCCGCATGTTTAAAGCACAATGCACCCAAATTTTCTTTGTTTCGTGCTGATGCATGGCTTCATAAAACTGCTGGAGATCGGAAAGCTGCGGACTTTCCCAGCTAACGGGAATATGTATATAGGCCATGCCTAGCGATTGAACTATTGAGGCTTCATTTTCGAGGGCGTGAGTACTTGTGGGCAGCGCTAAATTTATGACCACGTCATACCCAGAACCGGCGATCTCTGAAAATTGCTCTGCAGTCGGCTGACCCGACGTCGCAACTTTTTCACCAACTTTAAAGTACGCTCGGATTTCGTTCATGGTGAGCTATAACGTTCAAAATCACCGGCCTGCGCGGCTTTTCGCGCAGGTCCGGTGCATTGCAGGGTTAGCCTTCCCGTAGCAACCGCTACCTGATGGGCTAGGGTTGGCGTCGGTACCCAACTCACTCTTGTAAATGCACAGGACGTCTTCGATTTCGCGGGGCTTCAGTTTCTGAAAGGCGCGTGGAAACTCCGCTACGGGAATGAACTTGCGCGACACGCTCAAGCCCAGACGCAGAGCACCTGCGCGAGTACCGGCGTGAAGGAAAACGACAGTTGGCTCAAGCTGCAACTTGGCACCGATGCGAAGAGCGGTGTCGTAGATGGTGAGTTCGCCTATGCCGGGAATTGGCCCAATTACAGCGGCCACTGTTTCGTGGAGGACCTCGAATGACCGAGCATTGGAAAGTGCGGGCAACGACGCGACCAAGCGGCGACGGCATTCGGCAAGAACGGCTTGGGGAATTCTTCTCTGGTGGGAGAGGCGCTTACCACTTGGGCTTACTGCGAGTGCCGCACGAGACACAGCTTCTTCAAGCGTGCGCTGAATAGCAAACCAACGCTGCTCTTGTTCTGCACTCTCTCGGCAGCAACGAATGTAATCGGCAACTATGTCGCGCATGGTCATCATCATGATTGGGACGGCTAACGTTTGAATTCACCGGCGCGGCGCGGCTTTATCGCGCAGCGTCCGGTGGAATGATGGGTTGGGCATAAAGTAGCTCATTACCTGCGGCGATTAGTGCCATCGTATACTCACCGACTACCGACCAAGGCATCTCAATACTGACCCAGTCATCTTTGCTTCTGGTGTTCGTGTCTTTGAATACGAACGTGTCATTATTTACTGCGACTGAGGCATGACCCAAGGCATTGCGCAGGCGTCGGGCAAATTGTTCAGGATTATTTTTTGAAAAATGTGTTGCTGACGAACCGTAGGCAACCTTTATGTCACTATTGCCAACAAAAGAATTGATGTGTTTCCTTAAAATCACTACCGCATCCTGATCTTTGAAATATGATTCTCGCAACCAAAGTGCCGTGGAATAAAGCATTGCCAAAAACGTTGCCTGATTTACCAATGGGACTGGCCCCGAAAATCCGTTATTCCTTTCCACATCTCGTAGCACGCCATCCAACCATTTGTTCTCTCTTCGTTCGTCCTGCAATCTTGCTTGAATTTTTGCCGAAAGCAAGGCGTTTCGTGAATCTTGGAATGCGGCTTTATCAATAGCTTGCATGGCGATGATTCCTTGTTGCCCAACGTTGGAGGTAAGGGGCGCTGCGCGGCGCTTTTTCGCGCAGCGTCCAGCGACCGAAGGGAGCGACCTTGACCGAAGTGTTAGGCATTGTGACCAGGATACTTTTCCAAAGCCATATGTGTTGCTTCGTCGAGGGAGTGCCCAGTAGAAACAAGCTCTCTGACGTACCTTAAGCGAGCTTTATTCTGTGCAACCACTTCAGCGTCGAGGCCCAAACAACATAAGCGGCCATACAAGTTGCCAACAGGGGAAAGCAACGAAAAAGGCGCAATAAGTGACAGGCTGCCAAAGATGAAGCTAACGGGAATCATCCAGAGGAAATGGAGGGGATTTAAATCGAAAGCACCAACTACAATGGCTTGGGCTGTAAACAACATGGCCGTATTTGTTGTCTGGATAGTTACGCCAAAACCGGTGCTCGTATTTTGGCGAACACCCCATGAGAAGGAAGCAGCAAGCCAAATTACGATGACCCACAAGACAATACCAACGATGTACATAATTTCTCCTGTCACCCCGTGGCGAGGGGATATTGCCTAACGTAAAGTAGACACCCGAAAAAATTCCATGAAAAGCACCTTCAGGGTGTATATTCTGGATTGTTTCATGTAGTGCCTTGTATTGATTGGGTGTTAAAATTTAGCACACCCTAAATTTTCAGATAAATACGACATGACCCAATCCCCCAAATTGCTCGACCAAGTGCGCGACAAGTTGCGGGTGAAGCACTACGCGTTACGCACCGAGCAAAGCTATGTGGACTGGATTAAACGCTTTATTTACTTTCACGACAAGCGCCATCCCAAAGACATGGGGGCGCAGGATGTCGAGGCCTTTCTCACTCATCTGGCTGTGGCTGGTAAGGTTTCTGCATCAACTCAAAATCAGGCCAAGAGCGCGTTGCTGTTTCTCTACCGCGAGGTGCTGGAAATTCAATTACCGTGGCTGGATAACATTACTCAAGCCAAAGCGCCGAAGAAGCTCCCTGTGGTGTTGACGGTGGCGGAGGTGCAGGCGGTATTGTCGCGCTTGAGCGGTTCACATTTGTTGATTGCGTCGTTGTTGTATGGCGGCGGGATGCGTTTGATGGAAGCGGTGCGCTTGCGGGTGAAGGATGTCGAGTTTGCGCGGCACGAGATCATTGTGCGCGAGGGCAAAGGTTTCAAGGATCGGGTGACGATGTTGCCGGAGGCCGTAACTGCCTCGCTTAAAGCACATTTGCTTAAGGTGAAGGCCTTGCATGAAGAAGATTTGGCGCAGGGTTATGGCGAAGTGTATTTGCCGTTTGCGCTGGATAAGAAATATCCCAATGCGGGCCGCGAGTGGGGCTGGCAATATGTTTTTCCATCGAAGAATCTGTCGGTCGATCCGCGCTCGGGCAAGACGCGCCGCCATCATCTGGATGAGAAAGGGGTGCAGCGCGCGGTGAAGCAGGCCGTGCGCGATGCCGGATTGACCAAGCCCGCCACGCCGCACACTTTCCGCCATTCGTTTGCCACGCATCTGCTGCAATCGGGCTATGACATCCGCACCGTGCAGGAGCTGCTGGGGCACTCCGATGTTTCCACTACCATGATCTACACCCATGTGCTGAACAAAGGCGGCAAGGGTGTGGTGAGTCCGCTGGATCGCTGATGCTCGCTTACCTTGTCCGCCGCATCCTCTACGCCATTCCCATCCTGATCGGGGTGAACCTGCTCACCTTCGCGTTGTTCTTTGTGGTGAATACGCCGGACGATATGGCGCGCATGCAGCTCGGGGTGAAGCGGGTGACGCCGGAGGCCATCGAGAAATGGAAACAGCAGCGCGGCTACGACAAGCCGCTGTTCATCAATGCCGCAGCCGCCGGTGCAGAAAAAATGACTGGCACGATCTTCTGGCAGAAGTCGGCCAGCATGTTTGTGTTCGATTTCGGTTATTCGGATGACGGGCGCAGCATTTCGCGCGAGATCGTCACGCGCATGGGGCCGAGCCTGGCGATTGCCTTGCCGACCTTTCTGATCGGGCTCGTGGTGTATGTCAGCTTCGCTTTGCTGATGACGCTGTTTCGCGCCACGGTGCTGGATTGGGCGGGGGTGGCGCTGTGCGTGTTGCTGATGTCCATCTCCGGCCTGTTCTACATCATCGGCGGGCAGTTCGTGGTGAGCAAGCTGTGGCACCTGGTACCCATCTCCGGCTATGCGGGCGGGGCGGACAGTTTCAAATTCGTGGTGCTGCCGATCCTCATCGGTGTGGTGGGTGGCATCGGTTCCAGCAGCCGCTGGTATCGCACCATCTTCCTCGAAGAGATCGGCAAGGATTACGTACGCACCGCGCGCGCCAAAGGCTTGTCTGAACTGCGCGTGCTGTTCACGCATGTGCTGAAGAACGCGATGATTCCCATTTTGACCGGCGTGGTGGTGGTCATTCCGCTGCTGTTCATGGGGAGCTTGTTGACGGAATCGTTCTTCGGCATCCCCGGTCTGGGCAGCTACACCATCGATGCCATCAACGCGCAGGATTTTTCCGTGGTGCGGGCGATGGTGTTTTTGGGGTCGGTGCTGTACATCGCTGGGCTGATTCTGACCGATGTGTCCTACACGGTGGTTGATCCGAGGGTGAGGCTGCAATGAAGGCGCCGGTATTTCTGGTTGTAGTGGTGGGTCGGGTTTCAACCCGACAGGCGGCTACAGGCATCCACTGTGTTGGGTTGAAACCCGACCCACAGAGGGGGCGACCCGCATGAATTTCACCCCCGTCATCCTGTGGAGCGATGCGCTGGTGTTCCTGCTGCTGGCGGCGGGGATTGCCGGCGCTTTGTATGTCCGCCGGCGCGAGCATCTGTTGCTGCCGTGGCGGCGTGTGGCGCAAAGCAATGTGGCGCTGGTGGCGCTGCTGGTGCTGACGCTGTTCTTTGCCGTTGGCCTGCTCGATACACTGCATTTCCGGGTGGCATTGCCGCAAGCCAATGGCGGTGAAAAGGTGTATTCGCCCGAGGTGTTGAGTGTGTTCGACAAGCTGGCCGAGCCGCTGCGCACGCAGACGGAGAAGACCTATTCCGCACCGTTTGCCTTGACCTTATATGCGAAGGAAAGCGTGACCGATGCGCAAGGCAACGTCGTGCGGGACTACCCGAGACTGCAATATGGCGGGGCGCATCTGGCCGATGAGGCGCAGCGCGCTGTGGATGTGGTGACGCGGGCGGTGGTTGGTGGTGCATGGGGAATTATTTTTGGAATGCTGCTTTTGGGGATTTCGTCATTCCGGCGTAGGCCGGAATCCAGCGGGGTGAACAAAAATGCATTTCTGAATGACTGGATTCCGGCCTACGCCGGAATGACGGTGTTTAAAGGACGGCTAGCTGTTGTGATCGCGCTGCTGTTGGTTAGCGCCCTCATCGGCGCAATCGCCAACCTGGCCACCGTCTATCACGTGTTGGGCACCGACAAAGTCGGGCAGGATGTGCTCTATCTTGCGCTCAAAAGCATCCGCACCGGCCTCATCATCGGCACGGTGACCACGCTGGTGACGCTGCCGCTGGCGCTGTTCCTCGGCGTGGCGGCGGGCTATTTCCGCGGCTGGGTGGACGATGTGATCCAGTACCTTTACACCGTGTTGAGTTCGATCCCCAGCGTGTTGCTGATCGCAGCGGCGGTGCTCATGATGCAGGTGACGATTGATACCCATCCCGAATGGTTCCCCACCACTGCGGCGCGCGCCGACATGCGGCTGGTGGCGCTGTGTTTCATTCTCGGGGTGACAAGCTGGACCGGACTGTGCCGCCTGTTGCGCGGCGAAACGCTGAAACTACGCGAGATGGAATACATCCAGGCGGCGCAAGCCTTTGGCGTGTCGTCCATGCGCATCCTCACCCGCCACATCATGCCGAATGTGATGCACATCATCCTGATCGCGCTGGTGATGGATTTCTCCGCGCTGGTGCTGGCCGAGGCGGTGTTGTCCTACGTGGGCGTGGGCGTGGACCCTTCGATGATCTCCTTCGGCACCATGATCAACGGCGCGCGCCTGGAGATGGGGCGCGAGCCGATGGTGTGGTGGGCGTTGGCCGCCGCATTCGGCTTCATGCTGGTGCTGGTGCTGGCGGCAAATCTGTTTGCCGATGCGGTGCGCGATGCGTTCGATCCGCGCCTGAGCCGCGCTTGAGTCGCGGTACTTTGCAGGCGACTGCGTCGGACTGAAGTCCGACCCACAGGGAGCGGCGAAATTTGCGGGTCGGGTTTCACCACAAGGGTGCAAGAACCCCTGCGGGGCAACCCGGCCTGTCGGACTGGCCTATACAACCCGGCAGGCTTCGTCGAAGCTCAAACGCGGATTGCGCGGATAGACCCCTTTGGGGTCGCCGTAGCCGAGGTTGCACAAGAAGTTCGATTTCACCTGCGTTCCAGCAAAGAACAATTCATCCACCTTTGCATTATCGAAACCGGACATCGGGCCGCAATCCAGGCCGAGCGCGCGTGCGGCAAGAATCAGATAAGCGCCTTGCAGGGTGCCATTGCGGAAGGCGTTGGTGAAGGCGGTTTGCTCGTCCTTGTTGAACCAGCTCGCGGCATCCGGTGCATTCGGGAACAGCTTGCCCAGTTGGTCATAGAAGTGCAGGTCGTAGCCGATGATCGCGGTGACCGGGGCGGCCAGGGTTTTGGCGCGGTTGCCTTCCATCAGCGCGGGCAGCAGTTTTTCCTTGGCCGCCCGCGACTGCACAAACACGATGCGCGCCGGGCTGTTGTTGGCGGAAGTCGGCGCCATGCGCAGCAGTTCATACAACCGGTGCAGCAAAGCCTCCGGCACGGGTTTTTCCTGCCAGGCGTTGTGGGTATGGGCTTCGAGAAAGAGTTGATTCAGTGCTTCCGGGGTTAGCGGGGTGTGCGGCATGTTTTCCTCCGATGGATGGGTGGCGGTGGGGGTGTCGCAATTCTCCCCCATCTGGGTAGTTGACTATAACACTCAAGTAAGGTTGAATGCGCACACTTTATCAACCGTGTGAGGTATTGAACATGCAAATCCCAAAGCGTGACGGCGACGGTTATCTCGTCGACATGAGCGAATGGACCGAAGAGATCGGCCGTGCCATGGCGGCCGCCGACGGCTATGAATTGAACGACAAGAAGTGGCAACAGATTCTCAAGGCGCGCGAGTATTTCGAGGAATACGCCTCGGTGCCGCCGATCCGCAAGTTCGCCAAGTACATCGAGGAAGACCAGAAGGATGTGTTCGAGCTGTGGATGACCGGCCCGATGAAGCCGATCACCAAATACGGCGGCATGCCCAAGCCGACCGGTTGCGTGTGAAATCCGAACGATGAAGACGACCCCGCAAAATGTCGCGGATTTCATCCGCGAAGGCTTGCCGTGCGAACACATCCACGTCGAGGGCGATGGCCGCCATTTCGAGGCGGTAATCGTGAGCAGCCAATTCGAGGGCAAGGGCATGTTGCAGCAGCACAAGCTGGTGTATCAGGTGCTGGGCAACCGGATGGAAAGAATCCATGCCTTGTCGATGAAAACCATGACGCCCGCACAGTGGGCCAACCAACAGTAAACAACGGAGAAGAAGATGGACGAAAAAGAAATCGCGCTGGCACAGATCCGCAAGACGGTTACGGAAAATCCGGTGGTGCTGTACATGAAAGGCACGCCGCAATTCCCGCAATGCGGTTTTTCCGGGCGCGCGGCGCAAGTGCTGAAAGCGTGCGGCGTGAAAAACTACGTTGCGGTGAACGTGCTGGAAGATGCGGGCGCCTGGAACTATCTGCCGGCTTATGCCGATTTCCCTACGTTCCCGCAGTGCTACATCAACGGCGAGCTGATCGGCGGCTCCGACATCATGATTGCCATGTACGAACAGGGTGAGCTGCAGAAGCTGATCGAGCAGGCCACCGCGACCGCACACTAAATCGGGCGTCAGCGCAGTTTCTGCCGCTCGATCTCCACGCTGGTCACCCCGTCGCTCACCCACACCTGGCCATCCTGAATCGTGCATTGCAGCTTCATGCTGCGTTGTGCCAGTTTGGCCAGGTCGCGGGTGCTGTCGGGCGGCAGATTGACGATGGAAAGATTTTTCTGCCGTTCGAGCAATGAACGGTTTTGCGCGAACCACATCTCGGCGACGCGCCCGCCGTAGCAATACACCACCACTTGCCCGGCGCGACCGCAGGCTTTGCGGATCAACTTTTCGTCGGGGAGGCCGACATCGATCCACAGTTCGATGGCGCCGGTCAGGTCTTTCTGCCACACATCCGCTTCGTCGTCGGCGGTCATGCCTTGCCCAAATTCCAGATATTCGTTCGCGTGCAGGGCAAATGCCAACAAACGCACCAGCATGCGCTCATCGGTTTCCGACGGATGCCGTGCCAGCGTGAGCGCGTGATCCTGGTAGTAGTGGCGCTCCATATTCGCGATTTGCAGATGGGCCTTGCAGACGGTTGCCTTGATTGCCATCAGTTTCTCTCGTGCACAGGTTGAGTATCGGTACGACATGAATCATCATGCCGCCTTGCGAGTTTATCCGCTTTCAGGGTTCCGACTTCGTCATGTTGAACAGCCAACCATCCCGCCGGTTCCTCCAACTGCGCTGGACCGCCTTTATCATCGTCGGTCTGGCGTATGTGTTGTCGTTTTTCCATCGCTTCGCGCCGGCGGCGATCTCAAGCGATCTGCAACTGGCGTTCAATACCACGGGCGCATCGCTTGGCGGACTTGCTGCGACCTATTTTTACGTCTATACCGTGATGCAGATTCCCACCGGCGTGCTGGCCGACACGCTGGGGCCGCGCCGCGTGGTGGCGATCGGCGGCGTCATCGCCGGCATCGGTTCGGTGCTGTTCGGACTGGCGGACACGCTCGCCGTGGCATCGATCGGGCGACTGCTGGTCGGACTGGGCGTCTCGGTCTCGTTCATCTGCATGCTCAAACTCAATGCGGTCTGGTTCCATGACCGCCACTTTGCCACCGCGACCGGCGCCACCATTTTGCTGGGCAACCTGGGCTCGGTGCTCGCTGCGGCACCGCTGGCGTGGGCGCTGGGTTTCGTTTCCTGGCGTACCGTGTTCGTCATCGCGGGAGCGCTCTCGCTCGTGCTGGCGGGTTTGGCGTGGGGGTGGGTGCGCGATCATCCGGGCGAGGCCGGTCTGCCCAGTCTGCGCGAACTCGACGGGAAAGCCTCGCACCCGAAGCATGCGGGGCATTGGTACGACGGATTGCTGATCGTGCTGAAGAATCGCATGACCTGGCCGGGACTGTGGGTGAATATGGGGCTGGCGGGTTCGCTGTTCGCGTTCGGCGGATTGTGGGCGGTGCCGTTCCTGCGCGATGTGTACGGCATGGACCGCGCTGCCGCCACCGATCACACCACCTGGCTGTTGGCCGGTTTCGCCATCGGCGCGTTCTTCATCGGCACCCTGTCGGATCGGCTTGGGCGGCGCAAGCCCGTGATGTTCGCCGGGGCGCTCACGTATTGCCTGTGCTGGCTGCCGCTGTTGTTCGGCGTGCCGCTGGGGGCGTTGGCGGGCTACGTGTTGTTCTTCGTGATGGGCTTGGCCGCGCCGAGTTTTACGTTGAGCTGGTCCTGCGCCAAAGAAGTGAATCCGCCCGCACTGTCCGGCATGGCGACCAGCGTGGTCAACGTCGGCGCCTTTCTTGGCACCGCGATCATGCAGCCGCTGGTCGGCTGGGCCATCGATCGCGCCCATGCGGGGAGTGTGTCGCCGCTGGGCCTGGCGGACTATCAGGCCGGCATCGCCATCATGCTGGGTTTTTCGCTCATGAGCCTGATTGCCATCGCGTTCATCCGCGAGACGTATTGCAAATATAGCAATGCCTGATGTTTCAGACGCCTGGCCTGAGCAGCGCCCGCGCGGCTTCGTCCAGATAACACCACTCGCCTTCGGCCAGTGCCAATTCATCCAGTTTCAGCTCGCCGATCTGCGTGCGGCACAGCGCCGTGCAATGGTTGCCGGCCGCAGCCAGCATGCGTTTTACCTGGTGGTACTTCCCTTGTTCCAGCACGATCTTCAGTTGATGCGCACCGAGTTGTTCGCATAACACTGCGGACAGCGGGGCAGGTTCGTCCTGCAATTTAACGCCCTGCAATAATTGCGCGACCAGTTGCGGCGTCACCGGCTCGTGCGTGGTGGCGACATAGACTTTGGGGACATGATGTTTGGGCGAGGATTGTTGGTGGATGAACGCGCCGTCGTCCGACATCAGCAGCAGGCCGGTGGTGTCGTGGTCCAGGCGCCCGACCGGCTGCACGTCGCGCAGCGCGAACTGTTCCGGCAACAGTGACAGAACGCCTGGATGGTGCGAGGGCTTGCGCGAGCATTCGTAATCGGCGGGTTTGTGCAGTGCGATATAAACGTGCGCGCGGTACCGCCACGGTTCTTCATAGACGCTGAATTCGAGGCCGTCGGTCTCGAAAACGCGGCGGGGATCGGTGACGATCTGGCCGTCGATCCGCACCTCGCCCGCGGCGACCCGTCCGGCGCACCACTTGCGGGTGCCGAACCCTTGCGACTGCAGAATGCGCTCTAGTGTCATTTTGCTCATGCCTGAACTCTAGCAGCCTGTCGGACTTAAAGTAAATCGGCTGCAAGTCCGACAGGCTGCCAGCAGAAGCCGCGCTGCATGCGCGAGGTTGTAAGATGTGAACCCCGTGCCGCGTTGGAAAAGGAGCTTGTCACATCATGGAACTGCTATTGAAGAATCGGCAGGAACTGAAAGTGCGCGCACTTCTGCTGGGCGATCGGCTGGATCTGAAATTGTTCAAGATCGCCGACTGCCTTGCGACCACGCCGCTGACCTTGCAGGTCGATGAGCATGGCGGAATCGCGGTCCTGTTCCGTTACGGCGTGCTGGTGCTGTTCGGGGTGCAGACCATGGACGAAGTGCGCTTCATCGAATCGATCCGGCCGCTGCTGACCAATCCCTATGCAGTGCCGGAAGTGGAAGAACTGGAGATTCACAGCGGCAGGAGTGGCATCGGCGTGCAAAGCGGCGCGGTTTCGCTGGACGAGATCACGTTGGAGAAGCTGCAGCTCATCGCCGATGCCTTGAGCAAGAACCTGGTGTTGACCCTGTATGAAAAGAAGGTGGCGGGCGAATTTGACAAGATCGAGCCGCTGGCGCAGGAACTGGCGACGCGGGGCAGGGTGAGCGCGGACACCCGGAAACTGTTGCAGAAGATCGGCTCCATGCTGCTGATCGAACACCGCATGGTGGGACGTGCCGAGATCGGCGACAAGCCGGAGACGCTCTGGGATTATCCCCAGTTGGAGGGGTTGTACGCCAGCCTCGAGGACGAGTTTGAACTTAAAGAACGCCAGGCGGCACTGGACCGGAAACTGGGTCTGATCGCCGATACGGCACAGACGCTGGCGGATGTGTGGGACAACAAGCAACTGCACAAGCTGGAATGGTATGTGATCGGCCTCATCCTGTTCGAGATCGTGATCAGCCTGATCGAGCGCGGCGAAAAATTCCTGCACTGAACGGACGCTGCGCACAACCAAACGGAAAATCAAATGAAAGTCGAAACCCTGCGCTGGGCGCACAACAAGCTGGAAATGATCGACCAGCGCATTCTGCCCGCTGTTTTTGAATATGTGCGCTGCGACTCCGCCGCCGCGGTGGCGGAAGGGATCCGCCGCATGGTGGTGCGCGGTGCGCCGGCCATTGGCGTGGCGGCAGCTTACGGTGTGGCGCTGGAGGCGTTGCGCCAGCAAGATAAATTGGCAGCTGAGTTCAAGGTAAGTCTGGAAACCGGCTTCACCGTGCTGGCCGCCAGCCGCCCGACGGCGGTGAATCTGTTCTGGGCGTTGCAGCGCATGCGCAAGGTTTGGGAGAGCGTCGCGGCACACACGCCGCAGCGGATCGCGCAGTGCCTGTTGGCCGAGGCACACGAGATGCTGGCCGAGGATATCCGCATCAACAAGGCGATGGGCGCGAACGGTGCGGCCTTGCTGGCAGACGGGGCGCGGGTGCTGACGCATTGCAACGCGGGCGCGCTGGCGACGGCGGGGTGGGGCACGGCGCTGGGGGTGATTCGCTCTGCAGTGGAAGCGGGCAAAAAGATTTCCGTGATCGCCGATGAGACGCGCCCCTTTCTGCAGGGCGCGCGACTGACGGCATGGGAGATGGTGCAGGAGAACATCCCGGTGACGCTGATCACCGACAATATGGCGGGTTACCTGATGGCGCAGGGCGAGGTGGATGCGGTAGTGGTGGGCACGGACCGCGTGGCGGCCAACGGCGATGTGGCAAACAAGATCGGCACGTATATGGTGGCCGTGCTGGCCAGGCGCCATAACATCCCGTTCTATGTGGCCTGCCCGCTTTCCACCCTCGATCTGAATATCGCTACGGGCAAGGACATCCCCATCGAGGAACGCGCGGTGGACGAGGTGAAAGGCTTTCGTGATACGCATTGGGCGGCGGCGGGGGTGAAGATCCGCAATCCGGCCTTCGATGTGACACCTGCCGATTTGGTGACGGGGCTGATCACGGAAAAAGGCGTGGTTTTGCAGCCGGATGCGCAAGGCATACGGAAGCTGTTCGGCTGACCGGATAATCTAAAGGGAACCTCTATAAATTCATTTTGCGGGCGAATCGCGGTGTCGCGTGCTCGCTCATTCCTCGCCTATCCATTTGATATGTCTCGTCATTCGCTGCGCGGCTCCTTGCGCTTCATCCCGTAAAAGTGAATTTCTAGAGGTTCCCTAAAAAAGGGGGGATGTGCGAAGCCGGGGAAGCTCCCCCTCCCCGCCGGCCAAAAGGCAACGCGTTCAGTGGGATGGCAGCGCGTTGCGGTTTTCGCATAAATAGCTGTTTCCATTAGGGCATCCCTTTGCTACAATGCGCGCCGTTTCAGATGGGCTTCGAGCCCGTTTTTTATTTGTGGATACGAATATGGATGTGGCAAAGCTGGTAGAAACAACGCTGGCCGGCATGGGTTACGAGCTGGTCGATCTGGAATTGTCCGGGCGCGGGCTGATGCGCGTGTTCATGGATAAACAGCCGGAAGGCATCTCGGTGGACGATTGCGAGCGGGTCAGCAATCAGTTGGTGCGCCTGTTCACGGTCGAGGGCGTGGCGTACGAGCGCCTTGAGGTGTCTTCGCCGGGGCTGGACCGGGTGCTGAAAAAGGAGGCGGATTTCGAGCGCTTCCAAGGGCAAAAAGCGAAGTTGAAGCTGCGCGTGCCCCTGAACGGCAGCAAACAATTCGTCGGCGTTCTCGGCGAATTGAAGGAGGGGGCGGTACAACTGGAAATAGAGGGCGGTTCGGTCTCGATCGAATTGTCGAATGTGGACAAGGCACGTCTGGTGCCCATATTTTGAAGTAGCCGGAGAGATACGATGAGTCGAGATGTTCTGTTGTTGGTGGATGCCCTGGCGCGTGAGAAAAACGTGGACAAGGAAATCGTGTTCGGTGCGCTGGAGTCTGCCCTGGCCTCCGCGACCAAGAAGCGCTTCGCGGACGAGGAGGCGGATGTGCGCGTCAGCATCGACCGCCAGACCGGCGAGTACGAATCGTTCCGGCGCTGGATGGTGTGCGACGACGAGACCTTTGAAACCCCGGAATTGCACATCAAACTGGAAGAGGCGCAAAAACGCAATCCGCAGATCCAGTTGGAAGAGTTCATCGAGGAGCCGCTGGAGAATATCGACTTCGGCCGCATCGGTGCGCAGGCGGCGAAGCAGGTGATCTTCCAGAAGATCCGCGATGCGGAGCGCGAACAGATCCTCGCCGATTTCATGGAGCGCAACGAGCACCTGGTGTCCGGCACGATCAAACGCATCGAGCGCGGCAACGCCATCGTCGAGTTCGGCAAGATCGAAGCCCTGTTGCCGCGCGACCAGATGATCCCGAAAGAGAACCTGCGCGTCGGCGACCGGGTGCGCGCCTACCTGTTGCGCGTTGATCGAACCGTGCGCGGTCCGCAGATCATCCTCACCCGCACCAGCACCGAATTCCTGAAGAAGCTGTTCGAGCTGGAAGTGCCGGAGATCGAGGAAGGCATCCTCGAAATTGTCAGCGCCTCGCGCGACCCCGGTTCGCGCGCCAAGATCGCCGTGCGCAGCAACGACCAGCGCCTGGACCCGATCGGCACCTGCGTCGGCATGCGCGGTTCGCGCGTGCAGGCGGTCACCACCGAACTGGCGGGCGAGCGGGTGGACATCATCCTGTGGTCGGACGATCCGGCGACCTTCGTCATCAACGCCTTGGCGCCGGCGGAAGTCAGCAGCATCGTGGTGGATGAGGAAAAGCACAGCATGGACGTGGTGGTCGAGGAAGAGAACCTGGCGCAGGCCATCGGTCGCGGCGGGCAGAACGTGCGCCTGGCCAGCGAACTCGCCGGTTGGGAGATCAATCTGATGACGGTGGAGCAATCCGCCGAGAAGAACGAGCAGGAGTTTTCCAAGGTGCGCGACCTGTTTGTGGCCAAGCTGGATGTGGATCAGGAGGTCGCCGACATTCTGGTGCAGGAAGGCTTCAATACCCTGGAAGAAGTGGCCTATGTGCCGCTGGAAGAGATGCTGGAGATTGAGGCGTTCGACGAAGCGACGGTCAATGAATTGCGCAGTCGCGCACGCAATCTGCTGTTGACCGCCGCGATCGCCAATGAAGAGCAGGTCGGGCACAGCATTGAAGACTTGCTGAAGGTTGAAGGGATGGACGAGGAAACCGCGCGCACGCTGGCCGGCAAAGGAGTCGGTACGCAGGAAGCGCTGGCCGATCTCGATACGGAAGAACTGGTTGAACTCACCGGCATGGAAGGTGAACGCGCCAACCAGCTCATCATGACGGCGCGCGCGCCTTGGTTTGTGTAAGCAAAATCGTCCGCTGGACGGAAGGAACGTAATGGGAAAAATCAATGTCGGGCAATTCGCCGGGGAGCTCGGGCTGCCGGTCGAACTGTTGCTGGAGCAATTGCAGTCCGCCGGAGTCAGCAAGCAGAAAGATTCCGATCCGATCTCCGAGCAGGACAAGGCCAAGTTGCTGGAGCACCTGCGCAGCGCCCATGGCGCAAGCAAAGGCAAGATCACGGTGACCCGGCGCGAGACCACGGCCATCAAGAAAGCCGATAGCAGCGGCCGCGCCCGCACGATCCAGGTCGAGGTACGCAAGAAACGCACCATTGCCCCGATGGGGCAGCAGGCTGAAGCCAAGGTGGCGCCCACGGCGGAAGAAAAGCCGGTTGCGGCCAGGACGAAACAGGTGCTGGACGAGCAGGAGCGCATGGCGCGCGAGGAAGAGGCGCGCATGGCGGCTGAATTGGCAGCGCGGCAGGCAGCCGATCTGGAAGCGAAGCAGGCGCGTAGCAAGCGCAAGGCGGTGACGGAAGCCAAGCCGGAGCCGGTGGCCGAGGAAGCCAAGCCCGCCGTGGTCGCGGCGGCGGCCGAGGCGCCGGAAGGAACCCTGCACAAACCCGCGCTCAAGCCCGGCGACAAAGTGGCCAGGCCTTCAAGAAAAAGCAAAGAAGCCGTTGCCAAGGACAGCCCGTGGGACGAGGCCGGACACAAGAAGCGTCCGCCTTCGCGCAGTCTGGATGCGCGTGCCGGTGCCGGCCTGCGTACCGGGGGTTCTCTGCGCGCCGGTCGGCATGACAAGCATGGCAAGCACGAAACGGCGCAACACGCCTTCTCGCTGCCCACCGAACCAATCGTGCAGGAAGTGACCATTCCGGAAACCATCAGCGTGGCCGAATTGGCGCAGAAGATGTCGATCAAGGCGGCGGAGATCATCAAGACCCTGATGAAGATGGGTTCGATGGTCACCATCAACCAGGTGCTGGATCAGGAAACCGCGATGATCCTGGTCGAGGAAATGGGGCACAAGGCGGTCCAGGCCAAGCCGGACGATCCCGATGCCTTCCTGCTGGAGACGGCTGCGCATGCCGATGCGGTGCTGGAACCGCGCGCGCCGGTGGTGACCGTGATGGGCCACGTCGATCACGGCAAGACTTCCCTGCTGGACTACATCCGCCGCACGCGGGTGGCCAGCGGCGAGGCGGGCGGTATTACCCAGCACATCGGTGCCTATCACGTGGAAACGCCGCGCGGAATGATCACCTTCCTCGACACGCCCGGGCACGAGGCCTTTACCGCGATGCGCGCACGCGGCGCGCAGGCGACCGACATCGTGATTCTGGTGGTGGCGGCGGACGACGGCGTGATGCCGCAGACCAAGGAAGCGATCCACCATGCGCGGGCAGCCAACGTGCCGCTCGTGGTCGCGGTGACCAAGATCGACAAGCCCGATGCGAATTCGGAAAAGGTGCGCCAGGAACTGGTGACGGAGGGCGTGGTGCCGGAGGACTGGGGCGGCGACAGCATGTTCGTCGAAGTTTCCGCCAAGACCGGGCAAGGTATCGATTCCCTGCTGGAAGGCATTTTGCTGCAAGCCGAGGTGCTGGAACTCAAGGCGGCGAAAAACACCGCCGCGAAGGGCGTGGTGGTCGAGGCGCGGCTGGACAAGGGCAAGGGGGCCGTGGCGACTTTGCTGGTGCAGTCCGGTACGCTCAAGCGCGGGGATGCGGTGCTGGTCGGATCGGTTTCCGGGCGTGTCCGCGCCATGCTGGACGAGAACGGCAAGCCGGTCAGCGAGGCGGGTCCCTCGATTCCGGTCGAGGTTCAGGGCTTGTCCGAAGTGCCGGTGGCGGGTGCCGATTTCATCGTGCTGGCCGACGAGAAGAAGGCGCGCGAGATCGCGCTGTTCCGTCAGGGCAAGTTCCGTGACGTGAAGCTGGCCAAGCAGCAGGCCGCCAAACTGGAGAACATGTTCGAACAGATAGGCGAGGGCGAAGTGCGCACCCTGCCGCTGATCATCAAGGCGGACGTGCAAGGGTCCATCGAGGCGATCGCCGGTTCCCTGCAGAAACTTTCCACCGACGAGGTCAGGGTCAGCCTGATTCACAGCGGGGTGGGCGGGATCACGGAGTCGGATGTCAACCTCGCGCTGGCTTCCAAGGCGATCATCATCGGCTTCAACTCGCGCGCGGATGCGGCAGCGCGCCGCCTGGCGGAATCGTCCGGCGTCGAGATTCGCTACTACAACATCATTTATGCGATGGTGGACGAGATCAAGGCGGCCTTGTCCGGCATGCTGGCACCGGAAAAGAAAGAAAGCATCATCGGCATGGTCGAGGTGCGCCAGGTCTATCACATCTCCAAGGTGGGCACGGTGGCCGGCTGTTACGTCACCGAAGGCATGGTCAAGCGGGGTTCCAGCGTGCGGGTGTTGCGCAACAGCGTGGTGATCCATACCGGCGAGCTGGATTCGCTCAAGCGCTTCAAGGACGATGTGAAGGAAGTGAAATCCAACTTCGAATGCGGCCTGTCCCTGCGCGGTTACAACGAGCTGGAAGTGGGCGACATGCTGGAAGTGTTCGAGATCGTCGAAGTGGCGCGGGCACTGTAAAAAATGGCCAAGGATTTTGCCCGCACGGAGCGGGTTGCCGAACAGATTCTGCGCGAGTTGGCGCAGATGATCCGGCTGGCCGTGAAAGATCCGCGGGTGCGCAAGGTGACCTTGACCGGGGTCGAGGTGACCAACGATTATGCCCACGCCAAGGTGTTCTTTACCTCGTTGGAGGGCGACACCGAGGGCCTGCAGCAGGGACTGGAACGGGCGGCCGGTTTCCTGCGCAGCCAACTGGCGCATGCCATGAAGCTGCGCATCACGCCGCAGTTGCACTTCGTTTACGATGCCTCGATCGAACGCGGCGCGCATCTGTCGCAGTTGATCGACCAAGCCGTTTCCGCAGACAAGAAAAACGACTCGCATGACGCGTAGCAAACGGGTGCTGGACGGGGTGTTGCTGTTCGACAAGCCGCTCCAGCTCAGCTCCAACGTCGCCCTGCAAAAAGTCCGCCGCTTGTTCAGGGCTGAAAAGGCGGGGCACACCGGCACGCTTGATCCGCTCGCCACCGGCTTGCTGCCGATCTGTTTCGGCGAGGCGACCAAGTTCACCCATGCCTTGTTGGATGCCGACAAGCGCTATCTAGCGACCGTGCGCCTCGGCCAGCGCACCAGCACCGGCGACGCCGAAGGCGAAGTCGTCGAGCAGCGCGCAGTGAAGGTCGATGCGGAGCAGTTGCACCAGGTATTGCGCGCCTTCACCGGCGTCATCCATCAATTGCCGCCGATGTATAGCGCGCTCAAGTATCAGGGCAAGCCACTGTACGAATATTTCCGCCAGGGTGAGACGGTCGAGCGTGCGGCCCGCCCGGTCAGCATCCACGAACTGAATTTGCAGCACTGGGCAGGCGATGAACTGGTGCTCGATGTGCGGTGCAGCAAAGGAACCTACATCCGCACGCTGGCGGAGGATATCGGCGAGGCGCTGGGCTGCGGCGCGCACCTGGCCGGTTTGCGCCGCACCGGGATCGGCGATTTTCATCTGGGGGATGCCCTGACGTTGCCGCAACTGGAAGCGATGGATGAAGCCGGGCGCGACGCCAGACTGATGCCGCTCGACAGTCTGGTGCTGAATCTGCCGAAACTGGAACTGGATGCGGTCCAGGCGGGGCGGCTGGCGCAGGGCCAGCGCCTGGCCCTGCAGGATGGCCGCCCGGACGGCCGGCGCAGGATGTATGTGGCCGAAGCCTTCATCGGGCTGGGCGATCTGAGCGCGGGCCGGCTGTCGCCCGACCGTCTGCTGTCGCGCATTGCCAAGGCTGCCGCGGGGCAGAAATCGACTTGAGCGCATCCCCCGAACAAGTGTAGAATGCCGCACTTTTTATTTACCACACCTTTTAACTGGAGAGAGAAGTCAATGTCTATTACCGCCGCACAAAAATCGCAGATCGTGGCCGACTATCAACGTGCCAAGGGCGATACCGGCTCCCCCGAAGTCCAGGTCGCGCTGATGACCGCGCGTATCAACTACCTGACCGAACACTTCAAGGAGCACAACAAGGACCATCACTCCCGCCGCGGCCTGTTGCGTCTGGTCAGCCGTCGCCGCAAGCTGCTGGACTATCTGAAAAGCAAGAACGAAGCAGGATACCAAGCGCTGATCCAGCGCCTCGAACTGCGCAAGTAAGTCAGGATTCACCGGCGGGTCGCATTAGCGACCCGCTTCGTTTTGGTGTGCCGGTCAGCGCGCATCCCAACCACTTCAAGAGAGGTCTATTTTGAGCCACTATAAAAAAACACTGAGCTACGGCAACCAACAACTGACACTGGAGACCGGCGAAATCGCCAAACAGTCCAGCGGTGCCGTGATGGTCAGTCTGGGTGACACCGTGGTGCTGGTTACCGTGGTGGGACGCAAGGATGCGAAGCCGGAGCAGGATTTTTTCCCGCTGACCGTGGACTATCAGGAGCGCACCTATGCCGCGGGCAAGATTCCGGGCAGCTTCTTCAAGCGCGAAGGCCGTCCCAGCGAGAAGGAGATTCTGACCTCGCGCCTGATCGACCGTCCGCTGCGCCCGCTCTTCCCGGACAGCTTCTACAACGAAGTGCAGATTGTGGCGACCGTGATGTCGTCCGACCCGCAGATCGACGCCGATATTCCGGCGATGATCGGCGCCTCCGCCGCGCTGGCGATTTCCGGCATTCCGTTCGACGGCCCGATCGGTGCCGCGCGCGTGGGTTATGCCAACGGACAGTATCTGCTCAACCCGACCAAGGATGAGCTGGCGACCTCGCAGATGGATCTGGTGGTGGCGGGTACCGCGCAAGCGGTGCTGATGGTGGAATCCGAAGCGCAGGAACTGTCGGAAGAGGTCATGCTGGGCGCGGTGGTGTTTGGCCACGAGCAGATGCAGGCCGTCATCGATGCGATCAACGAAATGGCCGATGCGACGGGTCAGGACGATTGGGACTGGGCGCCTGCGCCGAAGAACGAGGCGCTGATCGCGAAGATCAACGCGCTGGCTGAAAATGAACTGAAGGCCGCCTACGCGGTGCGAGAAAAACAGGCGCGCACGCATCAGGTCGAGGCGATCCGCGCGAAGGTGGTTGCCGCGCTGGCGACCCCCGAGTTCGAGAATGTTTCCGGTAACGAGATCGGCGAACTGTTCAGCGCGCTGGAAGCCAAGATTGTGCGCGGCCAGATCCTGAGCGGCGAGCCGCGCATCGACGGCCGCGACACCCGCACCGTGCGTCCCATCACCATCCGCACCGGCGTGTTGCCGCGCGCCCACGGTTCGGTGCTGTTCACCCGCGGCGAGACCCAGGCGATGGTGGTCGCCACGCTGGGTTCGATGCGCGATGCGCAGAAGGTCGATGCCCTGCAAGGCGAGTTCACCGACCGCTTCATGCTGCATTACAACTTCC
This sequence comes from Ferrigenium sp. UT5, assembly GCF_045866295.1. Taxonomy (NCBI): domain Bacteria; kingdom Pseudomonadati; phylum Pseudomonadota; class Betaproteobacteria; order Nitrosomonadales; family Gallionellaceae; genus Ferrigenium; species Ferrigenium sp. UT5. Next base: position 11,676 of record NZ_BAAFRY010000025.1, on the reverse strand, counting down.
CGCCCTATGCCACCGGCGAGACCGGCCGGGTCGGTACGCCGAAGCGGCGCGAGATCGGCCACGGCCGTCTGGCCAAGCGCGCGCTGGTGGCGGTGCTGCCGAGCGAAGAGGATTGCGGTTACGCCATGCGCGTGGTCTCCGAAATCACCGAATCCAACGGTTCCAGCTCGATGGCGTCGGTTTGCGGCGGTTGTTTGTCGCTGATGGACGCGGGGGTGGCGCTGAAGAATCACGTGGCCGGCATCGCGATGGGCCTGATCAAGGACGGCGGCCGCTTCGCCGTGCTCACCGATATTCTGGGCGATGAAGATCATCTGGGCGACATGGACTTCAAGGTGGCGGGTTCGGACACGGGCATCACCGCTTTGCAGATGGACATCAAGATCAACGGCATCACCAAGGAAATCATGCAGGTCGCCTTGAGCCAGGCCAAGGAAGGCCGCATGCACATTCTCGGCTTGATGAAGCAGGCGATGCCGTCGGTGCGTCCGGAGGTCTCCGACTTTGCCCCGCGCATGATCAAGATGAAGATCAATCCGGACAAGATCCGCGACGTGATCGGCAAGGGCGGCGCGGTCATCCGCGCGCTGACCGAAGAGACCGGCACCACCATCGACATCGACGACGAAGGCAATGTCACCATCTCCTGCGTGAGCGGCGAGGCGGGCGAGCTGGCGAAGAAACGCATCGAGGATATCGTGGCCGAAGTCGAGGTCGGCAAAGTGTACGAGGGCCCGGTCGTCAAGCTGCTGGACTTCGGCGCACTGATCAATATCCTGCCGGGCAAGGACGGTCTGCTGCACATTTCGCAAATCTCGCACGAGCGTATCGCTGCCGTGGCCGATCATCTGAAGGAAGGCCAGATCGTGAAGGTCAAGGTACTGGAGGTGGACGACAAGGGACGCATGCGTTTGAGCATGAAGGCCTTGCAGCCGCGTCCGGAACAGGCGGCACCCGCAGCGGAGTAAGCACTGGAAGTGCTATCCTTCAGGCCCCGCCGCGAGCGGGGCTTTTCATTGCCGCGACGTGATTTTGTCAAGAGGAAACATGAACCCATCCAGACGCTCATTGGCGCGCCAGCTGGTTGCAACCTTGCCGGGCGGCAGGCCCGGCCTGTTTAATCCGTGGGTAGATCATTGTCCGCACGATGCGGCAGGTAACGGTCCGCAGGCCAAACTGGAACGGTTGGCCTTGCATCTGGATTGCGAGCCGGAATTCATCCTGGCGGGCGAAGCGCCCGGCTATCAGGGTTGCCGTTATAGCGGTATCGCCTTTACCAGCGAACGTCTGCTGGGCGAGGGCGCCATCCCGCGTATTGCCGCCTTGCCGTACCGGCTGTCCACCCGGCGTTTGCCGTTCTCAGAACCCTCCGCCACCATCGTCTGGAAGACCTTGTACCGGCTCGGCATCGCCGAACGCACCCTCCTGTGGAACGCGATGCAGTTGCATCCGCATCGCGCGGACACGCCGTGGTCGAACCGGACGCCCTCGCCGGAAGAGATCGCGCTGGGCGAACCCGCGATGCGCCTGCTGCTCGAAGCATTCCCGCTGGCGAAGATCGTCGCGGTGGGCAAAAAGGCGGAAGGACTGCTCGCCGGGATGGGGGTGAAAGTCGCCGGCGCAGTCAGACATCCCGCCAACGGTGGCGCGACCGAGTTCGCCAAAGGATTGCAGGCATTGATCGGATGAAGGCAGACGAAGACGTATTCGACGCGAAGTCTTTCCTCGCCGGCCTGCCGTTGCAGCCGGGCGTGTACCGCATGCTGGATGCGGCAGGGCAGGTGTTGTACGTGGGCAAGGCGAACCGCCTGAAGCAGCGGGTCTCCTCCTATTTCCAGCAAAGCAACCTGTCGCCGCGCATCCGCTTGATGGTGTCGCATATCGCGAAGATCGAAGTCACGGTGACGCGCTCAGAAGCCGAAGCGCTGCTGCTGGAGAACAATCTCATCAAGTCGCTCAAGCCGCGTTACAACATCCTGTTCCGCGACGACAAGTCCTACCCCTACATCGTGCTCACCGGCAGTCCGTCGCCGCGCCTGACCTATTATCGCGGCACCACCGACAAGCGCCACCAGTATTTCGGGCCCTATCCCAATGCGCAGGCGGCCAAAGACACCATCAGCCTGCTGCAGAAGGTGTTCAGGCTGCGCACCTGCGAAGACGGCGTGTTCAGCAACCGTACCCGGCCTTGTCTGTTGCACCAGATCCACCGTTGCAGCGCGCCGTGCGTGGGCATCATCAGTGCCGGGGATTATGCGACCGACGTGCGGAATGCCGGACTGCTGCTGCAGGGGAAGTTCGACGAAGTGGAAAAACGCCTGCGCGCGGCGATGGAGCAGGCGGCGGAAAAACTGGCATACGAGCACGCGGCCGCGTTGCGCGACCAGTTGCAGGCCCTACACACCGTGCAACAGCAGCAGTTCGTGGAAAGCGGACGGGCCACCGATGCTGACATCGTCGCCGTGGTCGAAGCGCAGGGCGCGTTGTGCCTGAATCTGGCGGTGGTTCGCGGCGGGCGCCATCTGGGCGACAAGCCGTTTCTGCCGCAAAATGTCGCGGGACAGGATCGGGGCGAAGTGCTGCAGGCCTTTCTGGCACAGCACTATCTGGAGCATCCTGCGCCGCCCTTGATTGTGACCAATCTGGCGGTTGACGATGCCGCGCTGGCCGCTGTGCTCGGCGAACAGGCCGGGCACACGGTGCAGATCCGCCACCGGGTTAGCGGTGAACGGCGACAGTGGCTGGAGATGGCGCAAGCCAACGCACTGTTGGCATTGAAGCGGCAGGCCGGCTTGCAGGCCGGGCAGGCGTTGCGCCTCGACGCTTTGCGCGCGGCGCTGGACTTGCCCGATCTGCGCCGCATCGAATGTTTCGATATCAGCCATACCCTGGGCGAGGCGACCGTGGCTTCCTGCGTGGTCTATGACGAGCTCGATATTCGCCCGCAGGAATATCGCCGTTACAACATCAGCGGCATCACGCCGGGCGATGATTATGCAGCGATGCGCCAGGCTTTGCGCCGGCGCTACCAGAAATTGCAGGGCGGCGAAGGCAAGCGTCCCGACCTGGTGCTGATCGACGGCGGCGCGGGGCAGCTGGGCATCGCAGTGGAGGTCATGGCCGGGCTGGGTTTGGCCGATCTCGCGCTGGTCGGCGTCGCCAAGGGCGTGGAACGCAAGGCGGGCATGGAGCAATTGTTACGACCCGGGGTGGAAAAGCCTTTACAATTGCCTCCGGACAGCCCGGCCTTGCATCTGATCCAGCAAGTGCGCGATGAGGCGCACCGTTTTGCCATCAGCGGGCATCGCGCGCGGCGCGGCAAAGCCCGCACCGCATCGTCGCTGGAAGAGATCGAGGGCATAGGCGAAAAACGCCGGCGCAATCTGTTGACCCACTTTGGGGGCTTGAAGGGCGTGCAGCAGGCGAACATCGAGGAACTGGGAAGAGTGGAGGGCATCAGCCCGCTGCTCGCCAAAAAAATTTTCAACCATTTGCACTGACATGCCGACCAACATTCCGAACCAGCTGACCTGGTTTCGCATCCTCCTGATCCCGGTGTTCATCGCCGTGTTTTATGTGTCCGACGAAACATTGAGCCTGCACCATAAACATTTGCTGGGAACCTTCGTGTTCTGGCTGGCCTCGATCACCGACTGGCTGGACGGCTATCTGGCGCGCGCCCTCAACCAGAGTTCCGCGTTCGGCGCATTCCTCGATCCGGTCGCGGACAAGCTGATGGTGATTGCCGCACTGATCATCCTGCTCCAGCTCGGCCATGTGGACGCGATCATCGCCTTCATCATCATCGGCCGCGAGCTGACCATTTCCGCCCTGCGCGAGTGGATGGCGCAACTGGGCAACAGCAAAAGTGTCGCCGTATCCCTGCTGGGAAAAATCAAGACCGTCTTCCAGATGCTGGCAATCCTGTTCCTCCTGTATCAGGAACCCCTGTTCGGTATTCCGACCCGGCAGGTTGGCACGCTGCTGGTCTATCTCGCCGCCGTTCTTACCCTGTGGTCGATGGTGTATTACCTGATGCTGGCGCGGCGGCAGATATTGGAAAAATCACGCAGTCAAAATTGATTTTTCGGTCTCGCTCTGTATAATGCCGCGCTCTCGGGGTGTAGCGTAGCCTGGTAGCGCGCCTGGTTTGGGACCAGGATGTCGGGAGTTCGAATCTCTCCACCCCGACCAGATTCAAGCAGTACGAAATGCGTGTTGGATGCCCAAAGAATTGTGCCCGTAGCTCAACCGGATAGAGCACCAGCCTTCTAAGCTGGGGGTTGCAGGTTCGATTCCTGTCGGGCACGCCAATCGATTTGCCAGTTCAATGGTGGCTGTAGCTCAGTTGGTAGAGCCCTGGATTGTGATTCCAGTTGTCGTCGGTTCGAGCCCGATCAGCCACCCCATATTTGCGGGGCTTTCAGCGGTTTTCTCGGCAGCGGTTGTGGGTGCTGTGGGGAAAATTGTGAGGGCCACGTTCTCGGCGTAGCCGGCGATGTAGCCGGGCGCGAGGTGCGCGTAGCGCAGCACCATGGTCATGTCGACCCGTCCTTGTGGCGGGTCGTTTGCATTTCAATCCGTGTAAAATCGCCGCACGCCAAATTTCAGGGGGCATTCAATTGAACAAGATCAAAGGCATGATCCTTGCCGCCGGGCAGGGCACACGCGTCCGGCCGCTGACCCAGGATTTGCCCAAACCCATGATTCCGATTCTCGGCAAGCCGGTGATGGAATATCTGGTCGAGCACCTTGCGCGTTTCGGTGTAGACGAGATCATGGTCAACGTTGCCTACAAACACTGGAAGATCGAGAACTACTTCGGCAACGGCAGCACCTGGGGAGTGAAGATCGGGTACTCCTACGAGGGCGTGTGCGAATACGGCGAAATCACGCCGAAGTCGCTGGGCTCGGCCGGGGGGATGCGCAAGATCCAGGACTTCGGCGGCTTCTTCGACACCACCACCATCGTGCTGTGCGGTGATGCGCTGATCGACCTCGACATTGCGGCGGCGGTGCGTGAGCACCGGACGAAAAAGGCGATGGCCAGCGTCATCACGCTGGAAGTGCCGCGCGCCGAGGTGAGCAATTACGGCGTGGTCGAGACCGATGCGGAAGGGCGCGTGCTGGCCTTTCAGGAAAAACCCAAGCCGGAAGTCGCGCGCTCCAACTTCGCCAGCACCGGCATTTACATCTTCGAGCCGGAGGTGATCGACCTGATTCCGTCTGACCAGGTGTTCGATATCGGCAGCCAGCTTTTTCCGATGCTGGCCGAGCAGGGCATGCCGTTCTATGCGCAGAAGCGCCAATTCAACTGGATCGACATCGGCCATGTGGCGGATTACTGGGAAGTCCTGCAGCGCGTGCTCAACGGCGAGGTCGCGCACATGCAGATGCCGGGCACGGAAATAAAACCCGGCATCTGGGTCGGCATCAACACCCGCATCGACTGGGATCGCGTCAGGATCGAGGGCCCGGTCTATATCGATGCCGGGGTGAGCATCGAGGCGGGGGCGGAAATCATCGGGCCGGCCTGGATCACGCGCGGGTCGCAAGTCTGTCGCGATGCCAAGGTGATCCGCAGCATCCTGTTGCAGTACACCCGCATCAGTCCGGGCATGGTGTTCGAGGAGGCCATCGTCTCGCCGAAATACTTTGTCGAGCACAAGACCGGCGAGACTTATTATCTCGGCGACGACCGCACCCCGTTGCGCTGGGGGGATGCGCGCGGGCGGTAATCGGCTGCGTTTCAGGCATGGGTGAACGATGAAATCGATCGGGAGAATGCTGGGGTTGCTTGGCATGGGCGTCATTGGCGCGGCACTGGTGTTTCTGCTCTGGAATGGCGACACAGGCTATGCCTACCGCAAACACTGGCAGACCGAGGATCGCTTGACGCTGGATTTCAACCGGCTGCAGATGATGTCGCAACAGCAGGCCGCCGCGCTGTTTCCGCTCAACTGGTTTTGCCGCTCCGGCACCAGCGAATTTGGCGATGCCTTCTGCGCCGACGAGTTGCAGCGCTGGAACGATCTGGAAGCATTGGGCACCGTGTTTTTTTACGAATCCGGGCAACTGGTGTTTGCCAAAGTGGATGTGCCGCCCTGGGCGCACGGCGATCTGCGCCAAGCCCTGCAGCAGAACTACGGAGCGCCTGCGGGATACACCAGCCGCATCCAGTGGGGGAAAGTGCTGCTGGCCGCTGCTGCCACGGTGGCGAGCGCAGGGGTGGGGGTGCCGGTCAGGCTGGACATGGCGCCGGACGAAATCGGCGTGTGGCATCTCGCCTCCGGTGCCTGGCTGGTGGCCAACATGAAAGCGGATTGGCTGCCCTGGCAATGGAGCACGGTGCTCTGGATGAGTCCGAACAAGGTGGCGCTGTTGAATGCGCGCAAATCATGAAGTGTCGCCTGGCGCATCGGCCGGGCGGCAAGCGCTGCGGGATCGTCGAATGAGAATCGAAAACAATCGGGTCATCAGCGTGCGCGAGCTGAATCTCGCCGCGAAGCAATTGATCGAGGGCGGTCTGCCCTTGCTGTGGGTGCGCGGCGAGATTTCCAATTTCGTCAGCGCGGCCTCCGGCCACTGGTATTTCTCGCTCAAGGACGCACAGGCGCAAGTGCGCTGCGTGATGTTCCGCCACAAGGGCCAGTACCTCGACTTCAAGCCGGCGAACGGGATGCAGGTCGAGGTGCAAGCCTTGCCGACCCTGTATGAGGCGCGCGGCGATTTTCAGCTGACCCTGGAAAAAATGCGCACGGCGGGGTTGGGGGCGCTATTCGAAGCCTTCGAGCGCTTGAAGGCCAAACTCGAAGGCGAAGGTCTGTTCGATCCTGCGCGCAAGCGTGGGCTGCCCCAGTTTCCGCATCAGATCGGCATCGTGACTTCGCCGCAGGCGGCGGCGTTGCGCGACGTGTTGCGCACGCTCACAAACCGCATGCCGAACGTGCCGATCGTGTTGTATCCGGCACCGGTGCAGGGCGTCGAGGCAGGGCAGAAGATCGCGCAGGCCATTGCCACGGCGAACCGGCGCGCCGAGTGCGACGTGCTCATCGTCTGCCGCGGCGGCGGCAGTCTCGAAGACCTGTGGGCGTTCAACGAAGAGGCGGTGGCACGCGCCATCGCCGCCAGCACGATTCCCGTCGTGAGCGGCGTGGGGCACGAGACCGATTTCACCATCGCGGATTTCGTGGCCGACCTGCGCGCGGCGACACCGACCGCGGCCGCGCAGGCGGTGGTGCCGGAGCGGCAGGCATTGCGCCGGCATCTGGCGCAGCAGCGGCGCCAGTTGGAGCGTGCCGCCCTGAGCCAGTTCGAGCAGCGCATGCAGCAGCTGGATTATCTGCAACGCCGGTTGGTGCACCCGGCCCAGCGCCTGCAGCAACAAACCGGCGAACTGCATGCCCTGCAACGCCGTTTGCAGCTGGCGCTCGGGCATGGCTTGCAGCAGGCGCACTGGCGCTGGCAGGCGGCGCGCCAGCGCGCGCGCCGCCTGCAGCCGGATTTCGCGTCGATGCGGGAAGGTCTGGCGCATCGCGCGGGGCGTCTGAAGGCGGCGCTGGCGCATCAATGGGAGCGCGAAGACGCGCGCCTGCTGGCCTTGCACCAGCAGTTGCAGAGCCTCGATCCGCAGCAGGTGCTGGCGCGCGGTTACAGCGTGGTGCGCGATGCGGCGGGGCGCATCGTGTCCAGCAGCGCCGGAATTGCCAGCGGCGACAGGCTGCAACTCACTTTTGCGCAGGGCGGGGCGAACGTGGAAGTGCGGGAAACACGCAAGGCGCGTTAACGAAACAACGCAAAACGTTCCGTCCTCCTCGCCCTTTGGGAGAGGGCTGGGGTGGGAGCAACGGGCATGGCAAGTTCCATCAACATGGGCGGCACCTTTGCCCGGCCCATTAGGTTAAAATTCCTGCCCGTCTCATCCTCCGCTTACCCGTCCCAGATGAATTCCTCCTTTTCCCGCCGTGCCTTGTGGCTGCTCATTCTGGCGGTTGCCGTCATCTGGTTCGGCAACCTGGAATACCGCAAGCTGATCAAGCCGGACGAAGGGCGCTATGCCGAGATTCCGCGCGAAATGGTGGTGAGCGGGGATTGGGTCACGCCGCGCCTGAACGATCTGAAATACTTCGAAAAACCGCCGCTGCAATACTGGGCCACCGCCGTGGCGTATGAAGTGTTCGGCGAGCATCAATGGACCTCGCGCTTGTGGGCGGCGCTGACCGGGTTGGCGGGCGTGCTGCTGGCGGGGTTTGCCGGGGCACGCCTGTTTGGACGCGCGGCGGGCATCTATGCCGCGCTGATCCTGGGCAGCAGCAGCCTGTATGCGCTGATGGCGCACGTCAACACGCTCGACATGGGCGTGACGTTCTTCATCTCGCTCGGCATCTTTGCGTTGTTGCTGGGGCAGCAGGAAACGCAGGCTGCCGCGCGCCGCAACTGGATGCTGCTGGCCTGGGCCGCCATGGCGCTGGCGGTGTTGAGCAAGGGCCTGATGGGCGTGATCCTGCCGGGCGCGGCGCTGCTCCTGTATTCGGTGTTCAATCGTGATTTTGGAATCTGGTTGCGCATGCATTGGGTCAGCGGCTTGGTGATGTTCTTGCTGGTGGCCGCGCCGTGGTTCGTGCGGGTGATGCACGCCAATCCGGAATTTTTTCAGTTCTTCTTCATCCACGAGCACTTCGAGCGCTTTACCACCAAGGTGCACGGGCGTTATCAGCCCTGGTACTACTTCGTGCCGGTGCTGCTGATGGGCATGTTGCCGTGGACGCTGCTGATGTTCGACGCGCTGCTGCGCACCTGGCGCGGTAGCGCGACAAAGGCGCGAACGTTCAGCCCGGAACGCTTCCTGCTGGTGTGGGCAGTGTTCATCTATTTCTTCTTCACCCTTTCCAGCTCCAAACTGCCGTCCTATCTGTTGCCGATGTTTCCTGCCCTGGCACTGCTGATGGGCAAGCAGCTCGCCGCGATGGACCCGCGCCGCATCTTCCTGCTGCTCGTGCCCGTCGTCCCGGTCCTGTGCGCGCTGCTCGGGGTGGTGGCCTATGCCGACCGTTTTGCCGATACGCCGGTGCAGCAGGAAATGTACGGCGCATATGCCGTGTGGCTGACCGTGGCGCTGCTGGTCTGGCTGGCGGGTACGGTGGCTGCGCTATATGGTCTGCGGCGCGGCAACAAGGCTGTTCCCGTCGTGGCGCTGGCGCTGTCCTCCCTGCTGGCGGCGCAGATCGGCCTGTCGGGCTACAACACGATTGCGCGCGAACGTTCCGCCTATCTGATCGCCGCAGCGATCGCGCCGCAGATCAAGCCCGATGTGCCGTTCTATTCGATTCATAACTACGAGCAGACGCTGCCGTTCTACCTCAAGCGCACGCTGACCCTGGTCGATTACCAGAACGAGATGGCATTCGGCATCGGGCAGGAGCCGCACAAATGGCTGCCCACCGTGGATGATCTGGTGGCGCGCTGGAAAACCGATGCGGAGGCTTACGCCATCCTGCCGCTCACCCTGTTTCCCGTCCTGCAAAGCAAAGGAATGGCCATGAAAGAAATCTTCCGGGATCACCAGCTCGTGGTGGTGGTCAAGCCATGAACCTCGTCAGTTTCAGCCTGATCTTCGCCGGCGTGATGCTCAACGCCGCCGCGCAGATATTGATGAAGGCGGGCACCAACGCCGTCGGCCATTTCGAATTCAGCCTGGCGAACGTGATGCCCATCGGCTGGAAACTGGCGACCGAGTGGCACATCGTCACCGCGCTGTTCTGCTACGGCATCAGCGTGGTGGTGTGGATCCTCGCGCTGTCGCGCGTCCCGGTCAGCATCGCCTTTCCCATGCTGTCCATGGCTTATGTGGTGAATGCGGTCGCGGCAAAATATTTGCTGGGCGAGGACTTCAGCGTGACCAAGCTGGCCGGCATGGGCGTCATCATCCTCGGTGTCATCATCATTTCGAGAGCGTGAGAGATTGGCCGTCATACCGGCGAAGGCCGGTATCCAGCCAAATGAACAATTCTCCGCAACGCGGAGACAAAACCAAAGGCCTTTTGAATAGAACCGCTGGATTCCGGCCTGCACCGGAATGACGGGGTTGTAGAACAGGAATGGATAAAACATGAGCGAATTTTTACCCTTTACCAAACCTTATATCGACGAAGCCGCCATTGCCGCAGTCGGCGACGTGCTGCGCTCCGGCTGGATCACCAGCGGCCCGCGCATGCTCGAATTCGAGCGCCAGCTTTCCGATTTCTTCGGCGGACGTCCGGTGCGCACCTTCAACTCCGGCACTTGCACCATGGAGATCGCCTTGCGCATTGCCGGCATCGGCGCGGGGGACGAAGTCATCACGACGCCGATCTCGTGGGTGGCGACGGCCAATGTCATCCTCGAAGTCGGCGCCACGCCGGTGTTCGCCGACATCGATCCGCTCACGCGCAACATCGACCTGGACAAGGTCGAGGCCGCCATCACGCCGCGCACGAAAGCCATCATCCCGGTCGATCTTTCCGGCCTGCCGGTGGACCGCGACCGGCTGTACGCCATCGCGGCCAAACACAAGCTGCGCGTGGTGGAAGATGCGGCACAGGCCATCGGCTCCAAATGGCAGGGCAAGCGCATCGGCAGCTTTGGCGATTTCGTCTCGTTCAGCTTTCAGGCCAACAAAAACCTCACCACCACCGAAGGCGGCTGCCTCGTGCTGAACAACGCCGACGAAGCGCGCCTCGCGGAAAAATACCGTTTGCAAGGCGTGACGCGCAGCGGCTTCGACGGCATGGACGTGGATGTGCTGGGCGGCAAGTTCAACATGACCGATGTCGCTGCCGTCATCGGCCTCAATCAATTGCGTCAACTGGAAGCCATTACCGCGCGCCGCCATGCGCTGGCCAAACATTACTTCGCAACCTTCGGCGCGGATTTCGAAACGCAAACCGGAGTGCAGTTGCCGCTGGCAAATTTTGCAAACACCAACTGGCACATGTTCCAGGTCGTGCTGCCGCAAGGTGTGGTGCGCGCCGAATTCATGGAAAAGATGAAAGCGCGCAACATCGGCTGCGGCGTGCATTACCCGCCCATCCACCTGTTTCAGCTGTACCGCGCACGCGGCTTCAGGGAAGGCATGTTCCCCGTCGCCGAAAGCGTGGGACGGCGCATTGTCAGCCTGCCGCTGTTCCCGAGGATGAGCGAGGCGGATGTGGAACGCGTGGTGAAGGCGGTGCGCGAGGCGCTGGTGTAGTGTTGCATGATGATTGGTGCTTATACGTCAAGCGACAGCGGCAATGTGGGTCGGGTTTCAACCCGACATGTTCAGACCCGAAATCAATGGGGTCAATCAATGGGGACGCCCATTCCATTCGATCTGCAATACAAACCTGGCGATTCATGAGGGGATATACGCAACCCAGTCTTCTGGAGGTGAAATTGGGTCAGACTCGATTTAATTCCACGATGGCCGCGCCATCGCGCAAGCCTGTGACCAGGTTATTGACCTTGAGCAGACTTACGAAACCTTCCCGTAGCGTTCGATTTCTGATGTAAAAATGAAATTAAATCGAGTCTGACCCTAATTTATTCTGGGTCTTCGTGAAAGAGTGTGGGTAAATTTCATGTTTTTTAGAGCCTCGGGAGCATGGACGTGAGTATTTTCAGCCGCAGATATTCTTCATCGCGCAGTCCATACGCACG
>NZ_BAAFRY010000024.1:0-33640 GCF_045866295.1 Ferrigenium sp. UT5 | reverse complement strand
GCGGATCGCCTCACTTCACAAGTTAGGGAAACAGAACCAGCGATTCAACCGCTCCGGCAATCAACCAGGGCTCGAGGATCGGAGCGCCCATACCGCGGAGCGGTTTAGTCCTTGGCCGAATAACCGCCAAGGTTGCAGTGTTTGCTGTTACACTGCGCCCCGCAATCTCGTTTCAGTCTAGTGATTGCCGCCGATTCCGGTACGCAGCACCCACCTCATTCAGCCTCAGACTGGCGCCCCATCAGGGCGACAGGCCGTTTGTACCTACAAGAAAGAACAACTATGTCATTCGCATCTCTCGGCTTGTCCGCCGAACTCGTCCGCGCTGTTACCGAGCGCGGTTATACCGAACCAACCCCGATCCAGGCGCAGGCCATCCCCGTCGTGCTCAAGGGCGGCGACCTCATGGGCGGCGCGCAGACCGGCACGGGCAAGACCGCCGGCTTTACCCTGCCCATGCTGCAACGCCTGATGGAGAAGCCCGTCGCCGGCAAAGCTCCCATCCGCGCGCTGGTGCTGACCCCGACCCGCGAACTCGCGGCGCAGGTGGAAGAAAGCGTGCGCGAATACGGAAAATATCTGCCGCTCAAATCCATGATGATGTTCGGCGGCGTCAACATCAATCCGCAGATCAAGCAACTGCACGGCCGCGTGGACATCCTGGTGGCGACACCGGGTCGTTTGCTCGACCACTTTCAGCAAAAAACGGTGGATCTGTCGCATGTCGAGATTCTGGTACTGGACGAGGCCGATCGCATGCTGGACATGGGTTTCATCCGCGACATCAAGAAAGTGCTCGCGGTGTTGCCGAAGCAGCGCCAGAACCTGCTGTTCTCCGCCACCTTCTCCGACGAGATCAAGCTGCTGGCGGAAGGGCTGCTGCATAACCCTGCGCTGGTGGAAGTGGCGCGCCGCAATGCAACGGCCGAACTGATCGAGCAGCGCGTGTATCCGGTGGACCGCGAGCGCAAGCGCGAGCTGCTGACCCACCTCATCAAGGAACACAACTGGTTCCAGGTGCTGGTGTTCACGCGCACCAAGCACGGTGCGAACCGTCTGGCCGAACAGCTCGACAAGGACGGCATTCCCGCCATGGCGATCCACGGCAACAAGAGCCAGGCCGCGCGCACACGCGCGCTGGCCGAGTTCAAGACCGGCAAGCTGCAAGTGCTGGTCGCCACCGACATCGCCGCGCGCGGCATCGACATCATCGAACTGCCGCATGTGGTCAACTTCGAATTACCCAACGTGGCGGAAGATTATGTGCACCGCATCGGCCGTACCGGGCGCGCGGGAAGTTCGGGCGAAGCGAGTTCGCTGGTGTGTATCGATGAGAAGAAACTGTTGAGCGACATTGAACGCCTGACCCGACGCGAGATTCCGGTGGTGCAGGTTCCCGGTTTCGAGCCCGACCCGCGCATCAAGGCGGAGCCGATCATGAATGGTTCGAATCGCGGTCAAGGCGGGCGCGGCCAAGGCCAGGGACGCGGTCAATCCGCACCGCGCGCCGGTGGCGGGCAAGGCCGTGGCGCACCGCGTCCCGGCGGCAAACCTGCAGGCGGGGCAGGGCGCGGCAACGTGCCCTCCGGTGCACAGCATCGTTCCGGCGGGCGTGGCCGTTGATGACAGCGGTCAGCAACGAACAAGCCATCGCCGACACCAAGCTGTGGCTGGAGAAGGCCGTCATCGGCCTCAATCTGTGCCCGTTCGCCAAGGGCGTGCACGTCAAAGGCCAGATACGCTACTGCGTGAGCGCCGCACAGACGCCGGATGAATTGCTGGCTGATGTGTTGCGCGAGCTGGAGTTGCTGGCCGAGACGCCGCGCGACAAGATCGACACCACGCTGCTCATCCATCCGCAGGTGCTGAACGACTTCCTCGACTACAACGACTTCCTCGCCGTGGTGGATGCCGCGCTGGAAGAGGTCGGGCTGGCCGGCGAGCTGCAAGTCGCCAGCATGCACCCCGACTACCAGTTCGCCGATACCGAAGCCGACGACATCACCAACTACACCAACCGCTCGCCGTATCCCACGCTGCACCTGATCCGCGAAGACAGCATCGACGAAGCCGTGGCCGCTTTCCCCGAGGCCGAGAGGATCTTCGAGAAGAACATGGAGACCCTGCGCAAGCTTGGGCATGAAGGGTGGGATGCGCTCGGTCTGGCGCCAGTGCAGAGAAAGTAATTTTAAAACCTGCTGCGCGGCTGGATTGCTGCGTTGCACGGTGCTCTGAATCCTCATGCATTACATGTGCACTCCGGTTTCTGTACTGCGTGCGCCTTGTACTCCAGCCGCTCGCTACGGTTTTCAAATCACTTTACGCACGTCTGAAAATCAGCGGTATCCTTGATTCATGACCACACCCGACTATTCGCAACTCACGCCAGACTGCGTGCTCAACGCGCTGGAAAGCATCGGCCTGCGTTGCGACGGGCGGCTGCTCGCGCTCAACAGCTACGAGAACCGCGTGTATCAGGTCGGCATGGACGAGGGCGCGCCGCGGGTCGCCAAGTTTTATCGTCCCGCGCGCTGGACGGATGAAGCGATTCTCGAAGAACACACCTTCGTGCAGGAACTGGTCGAGCGCGAGATCCCCGTCGTGCCGGCCTTGACCATCAATGGCAGCACCTTGCACCATTTCGAAGGTTTCCGTTTTTCCGTATTTGCCAGGCACGGCGGGCGCGCACCAGAACTGGAAGACCGCGACACACTGGAATGGCTGGGCCGCTTTTTGGGGCGCATCCACGCTGTCGGCGCGATCAAGGATTTTCAGCACCGGCCCGCACTCGACACCGACACCTTCGGCATCGAGCCGCGCGAATACCTGCTGGCCAACGGCTTCATCCCGCCGGACATCGACGCCGCCTGGCGCAGCGTGTCGCAACAGGCACTGGACGGCGTGCGCCATTGTTTCGACCGGGCGGGCGAGGTGAAACAACTGCGCCTGCATGGCGATTGCCACGCAGGCAACGTGTTGTGGACGGACGACGGCCCACACTTCGTCGATTTCGACGACAGCCGCATGGGGCCGGCGGTGCAGGATTTGTGGATGCTGCTCTCGGGAGAGCGCGAGGACCGAATCCGGCAACTGGGCGACGTGCTGGCGGGGTATGAGGATTTTTGCGAGTTCGACGCGCGCGAACTGCACCTGATCGAAGCGTTACGCACGCTGCGCCTCATCCACTACTCGGCCTGGCTGGCGCGGCGCTGGGACGACATCGCCTTCAAGCAAGCCTTCCCCTGGTTCAACACCCAGCGCTACTGGCAGGACAGGATATTGGAATTGCGCGAACAGATCGCGCTGATGGAGGAGCCTCCGCTGTGGCAGAACTGAACGCGCCGTGTCCCTGCGGCAGCAACAAGAAATTCGCTGCCTGTTGCGGCGCTTATCTGGCAGGAAACGCAGCCGCGCCCAGCGCCGAGGCGCTGATGCGCTCGCGCTATACCGCCTATACCTTGTTGCGCGAAGACTACCTGCTGGCGACCTGGCATCCCTCAACGCGTCCCGCAGCATTGGGCCTGGCAGAAGAAACGCCGACCAAGTGGATCGGCCTGGATGTGAAACGCCATGAACAACGGGATGAAACGCATGCCATCGTCGAGTTCGTCGCGCGCTACAAGATCGGTGGACGTGCGCAGCGCTTGCATGAAGTGAGCCGTTTCGTGCGCGAGGGGGGATTCTGGTTCTATGTTGACGGCGATTTATAGCCGACCTGTATCACCGCTACAATACGCACCTTTTTTCATGCCACATCTCATCGGACAACCATGAATCCTGAAACAGAAAACACGCACCTGGTGCTTGCCGCCCACGGCCCGGACCGGCCCGGTCTCGTCGAACGGTTGAGCGGCCGCATTGCGGAGAGCGGCTGCAATATCGACGAGAGCCGTCTGGCGGTACTGGGCCGGCAGTGTGTTCTGGTCTTTCTGCTCTCGGGCCCCTGGCATGCGCTCTCCAAACTGGAAGGGCAATTGTCTGCGCTGGGGGAGCAACTTGGCCTCGCACTTTCTTATGAACGTACCGGCAAAGCCGAACGCCAGGACGTCGCCATCCCTTACACCGTCGAGCTCGTCACGTCAGACCGTTCCGGCATTGTGCGGAGCCTGGCAGCGTTCTTCGCACGCCAGGGCATCAACATCGAAGCGCTGCAGACCAGCAGCTATCCGGCCCCGCATACCGGCTCGCCGATGTTGTCCGTGGTGATGACCGTCGGCATTCCGGCCAGAATGCACATTGCCACCCTGCGCGGCGATTTTCTCGATTACTGCGATGATCTGAATCTGGACGCGACGTTCGAGCCGTTGCGGGGGTGAGGGGACGAAAATCGGCGGGCAGTGCCCGTCGTCATCTGTCCGGTATCACTCGGGGTTCAGCCACTCGAACGCCGCCTGCTCGAAATCCTCGCCCTCGGCCAGCAGCGCGGTGAGCTTGAGATGGCGGCTCTTCTCGCCCATCATCATTTCGTGCTGGGTGTCGGTCACGAACTTTCCGGATTCCGTCAGCAGAGTGACTGCGCATCAGAGTGCTGGGTTGCGGCTGACGTTATTGCGCCCTCCTTGAGGAGGCTTTCATCGCCTTGAGCCGAGTTCAAGGGGCGGCTATAAAGGTCACGCAATCGCGACCGGTTTTATGTTGGGTCAGGTCGTGCCGAACTTGGTTTCGACCAGCACGCCGATCTGTTTCAGGAAGGGCGTGGGCAGGGTGCCGCCGGCGCAGACGATGACGCCGTCGTTCGGAATCTCGGCTTCCTCGTCGCCGAACTTGATGACGGCTGTCTCCGGGTTGACCTGCTTGACCCCGGACTTGAGGTAGATTTTCAGCTTGCCGGCATCGGCCATGGCTTTCAGCTTGTCGCGGTTCTTCGGCTTGGCCCCGCCGAATGCCTTGCCGAAATCTTCCCCGCGAGCGAGCAGCGAAACGGTGGTGCCCGGTTCCGCCGCAACGGCCATCGCGGCCTCGACCGCGCTATCGCCGCCGCCGACCACGATCACATGCATGTTGCGGTACTGTTCCGGGTCGATCAGGCGATACACGACTTTCGGCAGGTCTTCGCCCGGCACCCCGAGCTTGCGCGGCGTACCGCGCCGCCCGATGGCAAGCAATACGGTGCGGGTCTGGTATTCGCCTTTGCTGGTCTTAACGATGAAGCCCTGGTCGGCGGGCGTGACGTTTTCCATGCGCTCGTTATAGTGGATGCGGATGCCGGTCTTTTCGATGATTCCCAGCCACCATTCCAGCAGTTTTTCCTTGCTCACTTCGCGAAAGTGCATTTCGCCGACCACCGGCAGCTTGACCGGCGCGGTCATGGCGACCTTGTTGCGCGGGTATTGGAAGATCGCGCCGCCGAGCGAAGTCTCCTGCTCGACCACGAGGTAACGCAGTTTGTGCTGGATCGCGCCCAGCGCGGCGCCCAGCCCGGCGGGGCCGGCGCCGACGATGATCACGTCGTAGTCGTTGGCGCTGCCCTTGAACTTGGCGATGGCATCCATGGCTTGCGCGCCCTGGCTGGCCGATTTGCGGATCAGGCCCATGCCGCCGAGTTCGCCCGCAATGAAGATGCCTTTGACGTTGGTCTCGAAAGTCGGATCGACCTGCGGGATGTCCATGCCGCGTTTTTCGGTGCCGAACACCAGAGTGATCGCATCCTGCGGGCAAGAAGCGGCACACGCGCCGTGGCCGATGCACAGCGTGGGATTCACCAGTACGGCCTTGCCCTTGATCATGCCCAGCGCTTCTTCCGGACAGGCCTTGATGCAACTGCCGGAGCCAAGACAGCGCACCGGGTCGATCACGGGATGCAGCGAGGCGGGTTCGGTCAGCCCCTGGGCGAATGCCTCGGTCATCTGGGCGACCGAGTTCTTTTCGGTCTTTTTCCTGCGACCCAGATAGAAAAGCATGATGACGGCCAGCGGAATCAGATAAACGGCAAGATCGGTGATGTCCATAGTTGAGCAGTGAAGTTTTGATGGGGCGGGTTAAAAATACCGGTGTGACGATTTTTCCCTGGAGCAGTTCCTGCCGGCAGGAACTAAATCAGGCACGTCAGGTCAGAAGGCGACGCATTCTATGTCGGTGTGGTTTTTTAGACAAACGCAAGCAGTCAAAACAAAATAATCAGGTTAGAATCGCGCGCCCATTCGGAAGGCAAAAAATATTATGAGAAGCAAAAAAGAATCTGAACACCTGCACTGGATGATCTTCATCAGCATCATCGGGTTCATCACTTTTGCCGGCTATTTCGTGGTTTATCCGCAGACCCTGTACAAGCCGGGCGAAGAACTGTTCGATTTCGGTTACAACCTCGGTCTCATCGGCGGTGTGATGATGCTGTTGCTGTTGCTCTACCCGCTGCGCAAGCGCTGGCCGTTCCTGGAAAATTTCGGTTTCCTGCCGTTCTGGTTCAAGTGGCACATGGTGCTGGGCATCGTGGGGCCGCTGTTCATCATTTTTCACTCGACCTATCACGTCTATATCCCGTTCATCCACCCGACGGGGTCGATCAACGCGGCCGTGGCGATGTACTGCATGCTGCTGGTGTCGGGCAGCGGCACGTTTGGCCGTTTCTTCTACACCAAGATTCACCACGGATTGTATGGCCGGCAGGCGACGATGAATGAGTTGCAGGCCGAAATGGAGCAGTCCGGCGAAGTCAAGTCGATGTTCGAATTCGCGCCCGGTGTGGAACGGGCGCTGGACGATTTCCGTGACCGGGCCAACCGTTATGCGAAGGCATCCGGATATGGCTTCGCCAATTTTTTCAGAGTGGGCGTTGAAACGCTCTTTCTCAAGCGCAGGCTGCCGCGTGAATTGCACGCAGTGATGCTGGAAAAAGCGCAGGCGGAGCAGTTCAGCGCCGAACAGATCAGGGGCATGGAGCGCCTGTTTCGGGAGTACCGCGAAAAGATCGTCGGCTTTCTGAAAGCCGGGTGCGATACGGCGCAATTCCATACCTACGAGCGGTTGTTCTCGTGGTGGCACATCTTCCATATCCCGCTGGTGTTCATGATGGTGTTCACCGCCATTTATCACATCTATGCCGTGCACGCCTATTGAGCTCGCCATGAACATGACCTTGCGCACCTTTGCCCTGACTTTCTTCCTTTTTGCTCTGCCGCTGCAGGTGCAGGCCAATAAACTGCTGATGCCCGGCGATGTCATCAAGGGGCACGCCAAGGAAGAGGCAAACTGCGAGCTGTGCCACAAGAAATTCGACAAGAAAGCACAGTCAATCCTGTGCATGGATTGCCACAAGGACGTGGGCAAGGATGTCGCCGGCAAGATCGGTCATCACGGCCGGATCGATACCGAAAAAGAATGCAAGGAATGCCACGGCGAGCACAAGGGGCGCGACTTCAAGGCGGCCGAGTTCGACCATGACAAGTTTGACCACAAGCTGACCGACTTTGAGCTCAAGGGCAAACATGTCGTGGGTGAAAAGGTCAAATGCGACAGCTGCCACAAACCCGGCATCAAGTTCCGCGATGCGCCCACGATCTGTGTAACCTGCCACAAGAAGGATGATGACAAGGCGCACAAGGGCAATTTCGGCAAGAAGTGCGAGACCTGCCACGTGGACAAGGGATGGAAAGAAATCCTGTTTGATCACACCAAGAACACCAAATTCCCGCTGCTGGGCAAGCACCAGTCGCCGCCGCTGAAGTGCGTGGCCTGCCACAAGGGCGACCTGTACAAGGACAAGCTGCAGATGACCTGCGTCTCTTGCCACAAGAAGGATGACGACAAGGCGCACAAGGGCAAGCTGGGGCCGAAATGCGAGACGTGCCACAGCGAAAAAGACTGGAAGACCACCAAGTTCGACCACGACAAGACCAAATTCCCGTTGCTCGGCAAGCACGAGGAAGTGAAGTGCGACAAGTGCCACATCGAGAAAAAATACAAGGGTACGCCGACCCTGTGCGCCTCCTGCCACAAGAAGGACGACGACAAGGCGCACAAGGGGAAATTCGGTCCCAAGTGCGAGACCTGCCACGTGGAAAAGGATTGGAAAGAAATTAAATTCGATCACGCCAAACAGACCAAATTCCCGCTGCTGGGCAAGCACTTGTCGCCGCCGCTGAAATGCGTGGCCTGCCACAAGGGCGATCTGTACAAGGACAAGTTGCAGATGACCTGTGTCTCCTGTCACAAGAAGGACGACGACAAGGCGCACAAGGGCAACTTCGGGGTGAAATGCGAAAGCTGCCACGTCGAGGACGACTGGAAGAAGATCAAGTTCGACCACGACAAGCAGACCAAATACCCGCTGCTGGGCAAACACAAGCAGGCGAAATGTGCCGCCTGCCACAAGGGCGATTTGTTCAAGGACAAGCTGCAGCAGGCGTGCGTGAGCTGTCACCAGAAAGACGACGACAAGTCGCACAAGGGGCAGGAAGGCAAGAAGTGCGAGACCTGCCACGTCGAAACGGCATGGAAGGATGTTGACAAGTTCAACCACAACCGCATGTCCACCTTCCCGCTGCTGGGACGGCACGCCATCGTGACGTGCAAGAAGTGCCATGCCGAGCCGACCTTCAAGGACGCCAAGTCAGATTGCTGGTCGTGCCATGAAAAAGACGACGAGAAAGTGCACAAGCGCAGGCTGGGCACCGAATGCCAGGTTTGTCACTCCACGCGCGCGTGGGGGGCGTGGGACTTCGACCACAACAAGACAAATTTCAAGCTGGACGGCCCGCACAAAAAGACCGCCAACAAGTGCTACGCCTGCCACAGCAGGCCAATGAGCGGAAAAGTGCTGACCTCGACGGTGTGCGGCACCTGTCATGCGCGGGACGATATTCACAATGGCAATTTCGGCGAGCGTTGCGAGCGCTGCCATGAGGGCAACGACTGGAAGACCGTGAAAATGGGGCCGGCGGGACGGCAGTAGTGATGCGGCGCTGACGGTGAATGGGGTGGCTGGATTGATTCCGCTTAACCGGCTGTTCGACGCGGGTGACGGGTCTGGGTAGCGTAAATTTTACGATTGAAATTTTTTGAGGAGGTGTGCCATGCAAAAAACGGGACGAATGATTGGCGGATTGCTGGCTTTGCTGCTGGCGGTGTGTTCGGGCGCTGCCACGGCAGCGGAAGATGCGGCCGGGCGTGGTTTCAATCACGGCATTACCGGCTTCCCGCTCTCCGGTGGACACGCGGCTGCGGCCTGCGAGACCTGCCATGTTGGCGGGATATTCAAAGGCACGCCGCGCAATTGCGACGGCTGCCATGCCATGGGCAAGCGCGTGATCGCCACCCCCAAACCGAACAGCCACATCGTGACCGATTCGCCCTGTGAGAGTTGCCACTTTTATACGCACTCCTGGCTGGGCGCACGCTTTAATCACGGCTCGGCAGCGCCCGGGCAATGCCGGAATTGCCATATCGGCCGTTTGGCGGAAGGCAAGCCGGGCAGCCATGCCACCGGCAACAAGGCGACCCAGTCCTGCGATCAGTGCCACCGCACCTTTGCCTGGCTGCCGGCGAGCTGGAATCACAACGGCATCACGGCGGTTTGCAGCTCATGCCACATCAGCGATCCACAAGTGACTGCGCCGAATCGCAAGCCGTCTTCCCATGCCGCCCCCAAGTTGAAAGGTACGCTGGAGTGCGACTCCTGCCACAACTACCGGGCGTGGTTCCCCAACCGTTTCAACCACAGCACGGTTGCCACGGTGGGGCAATGTAACAGTTGCCACGAGAACGGCACGCTGGCACAGGGGCAGCCGGGCGGGCATAGCAGCTTCAATGGTTGGCCGATGAAGTGCGACGACTGTCATACCTCGACCAATGCCTGGTTGCCGGCCTTGGGCGCGCTGCCGTCCAATCACATTCCGTTCAATGCCGGAACCTCCTGCAGCAGTTGCCACGTCGGTGGGGCGATACGGACCGGGGCGACCTTGCATGCCTTTGTTTCTCCGGTGTGCACGACATGCCACCTGAACGGCACAAATTTCCTGGGCCGGATGAGCAAGAAAAGTGTCGGTCACGAAGGGATGAAGGCAGGGGATGACTGCTCCAAGTCGGGATGCCACCGTCCGGCTGGCAACAAGGGCGTTGCCTTTGTCAGATGGGATTGAGGGCGGATTGAATGCGGGCTGCGCCGATCGGTTCGGCGCAGTTTTATGATCGGTGCGTCTTTATTATCGGGATTTTTAAGGAGCGGGTTATGGGTTCGACACTGAAACGGTGTGCGTTCTGGGTGGGCTGCTGGGCGGGGCTGTGTGTGGCAACTGTCCAGGCGCAGCCGCTGGATGAAGTGACGCTGGAGTACCAGGCGAGCGGCATCGTCGCCACCATTCATTTGAGTTCTCCGGTGCGTTATCTGCGCCATTTTCCGTTGAACGGCGGCGAGACACTGGAAATTTTTTACGAGCGCATCCGGGAGGTCGGCGCGGACGAGCCGTGGGTGGACAACGAGGTGCGCCAGTCGCCGCCTTCCAATCTGTTCCCTGCGTTCACCGTGACCACGCGTGGCCAGCAAAGCGCGCCGCGACTGGTGATCCAGTTTGCGCGCGCCGCCGAATACAGCGTGAGCCCGGGGGCCGACCAGCGCAGTTTCCTGCTGACCATCAAGCCGGATCATGCTACGGCAGCACCGGTGACGTTGCCGCTGTTGCCCACGGTCGTTCCCTTGCCTGCCGTGGCTCCCGCCGATGCCAATCTGGCGGAAAACAACCGCCAGGGTTTTGCATTGATGACCGCAGCGCGCGAGGCGTTGGCCGCCAAAAAGAATGATGAAGCCATCGAGACTTTGAACAAACTGTTGTTGTTGCCGCCGAACGATTACACAGAGACTGCGCAGGAGTGGGTCGGGGTGGCGCGCGAACGCGCCGCGCAGTTCGACAAGGCCAAGATCGAATACGATCTCTACCTGAACCTGTACCCGCAAGGCGCAGGCGTGCCGCGCGTGATGCAGCGCCTGGCCAATCTGGGTGGCAAACAGAGCGGGGAGGGCATTGTTGAAGCGGGCAACAAAAAACAGGCCGCGCGCTGGATGACATTTGGCGGGATTACTTCGCGCTATTACTTCAGCCGCAGCCAGATTGATTCAACCACGTTTTTCAATAATGCGAGCGACAAACAGTCCCTTTCCCTGACCGACCAATCCATGCTGATCACGACCGAAGACGTGACGGGGCGCTATGTCACGGATAATTATGACGGGCGCCTGGTGTTCCGCGGCTCGCACACCAAAAACTTCCTTTCCAACCAGACCCGGCAAAATCGCATTACCGCGCTATACGGTGAATTCAAGGGACGCACCCAGGACTATCTGGTGCGCGCGGGGCGACAATCCGCGACTGGTGGCGGCGTGGGTGGGCGCTTTGATGGGTTGAGCGGCGGCTACGGTGACGCGCAGGCGTGGCGGGTCAACGCGGTAACGGGGGCGCTGGTGGATTATTCCAACGGGGCACAGCCGAGTTTTTACGGTGCCAGCGTGGATCATGGCCCGTACTCGGCTTACGCCATCAATCAAACGGTGGATGGCGTGCTCGACCGCCGTGCGGTGGGGGGCGAATGGCGTTATTTCCAGGACAAGCGCTCTGCCTATGCCCTGCTTGATTACGATACCAATTTCAGCGCGCTGAACGCGGCCCAATTGAGCGGGACGCTGGGGTTGAGCGGGATGTCGTTGAATATGCTGCTCGATCACCGCAAGACGCCCTCCTTGAGTATTCGCACCGCGTTGAACGGCGCCGAAACGCAATCCATCAATGCCTTGCAACAAGTGTTGTCCGCCAGCGCGCTGCGCGATCTGGCGCTGGCGCGCACGGCCACCACCAACCTTGGGCAAGTCGGCGTCGTTTTGCCTTTTGCCGACCAATGGCAGGTGGGAGGCGATCTGCGTTTGTCCAATACGACGGGCCTCCCGGCCAGCGGCGTTGCCGGAACACCGGGTGGATTTCTGGCGGCCATCCCCAGTCGCGGTACGGAGAAGATTGTCACCGGTCAGGTGATCGGCAGTAACTTGTATCGAACGGGCGATATCTGGTCATTGAGCGGCAGCCTGGGGAGCAGCGGCACGGTGAATACCAGCTCGCTGTTTTTATACAATCACAACATGTTGGGCGGCGGTTGGACGCTGGATGCCTCTTTGCAACTATACCGGCAGACCGATCAATTTGATGCGGTCACGACCCGCATTTCGCCGACGGTTCGCGGCGAATACGCGGTCAATGAGCGCTTCAGTGTGGATTTTGACGGAGGGATCGAGCGCAGCCAGAACAAGGGCAACCAGGTATCGACCACCACGCTGCGGTACTTCGGCTCGACCGGACTGCGCTGGTATTTTTAACGAAGTCTTGCGCGCCGCTTGAACCCTTGAGCGGTGGTTGGCAGAAATACCCTTCCGACATGCATCGGTACTGGCCCGCGCTTAAAAGCCGGTCCCGCGCATTGAGTTTGCCTGGGCACGCTACGCAGCTTTGGGTGGCAGCCGAGGATGGGTGTCGTTCAGATTCATTTCCAGGATCGCCATAAAGGAACGTACCGGGCGACCCGGTGCCCCCTAATTTGCCAGTGCCCGATTCCGGGAAGATTTACAGCAAATTTCGGACTTGATCCTGTCAATTCCCTACAGCGGGTAAAACGGGTAGCATGAACATCGCCTCTTGGAAGTCGGAAAGCCGGGGGGAATCAAGGGGGGCTCGTGACCAACAATAAGGCACTTGATCCGCAGGATGACCAGCCAGTGGCTGGGCCGGAACAGCGCCCAAACTATAAAGCCGTCTACCTCAAGAGCGTCTTCCTGCTGGCTGCCGTGATTGCCTTTGGCACAGGCTTTTACCGCTGGCAGATCAATCCCGTCATGGGCATGATCGATTTTGGCTTTTCCGGGATCGCCGGTGCGCTGTTGTACTACCTGAAACACCATCCGGAACGGGTCGAGTTGATTTCCTCAATCGCGCTCTCGCTGGCGTTTATCCTGTTCTGCGCCATTTATCTTTTCGCACCGTACCAAACCACGCGCGTGTCCCTGTTCTACCTGCTGTCGGCAGCGGCCTTTTTTCTGAAAGGCTTGCGTGGTGGTCTGTATTGGCTGTTGTTCATCATGCTGACAATCGCTGCGGCCCCCTTCATTTTTGCGATCAACACCGGCTATTCCGGCATCGACATCTTGACTACCTGCCTGTATCTGGGCGTGTTGTTTGTCATCTTCTGGAATTACGAGATCCTCCAGCGGGATCAATTCCAGCGTGCACAGGAACAGCGGGCGCAACTTCAGATGGAAGCGCAGTTGCGCCTGGCGCTGGAAAATGAACGCGGATTGTTGCAGTCAATTTTGAATAACGCCCCGCTGGGAATCTGGATGGTGGACACCCGGGGCAAGGTGCAATTTGTGAATCAGGATTTTTGCAAGGCCACCGGCATTGCCGAAGCACGGTTTCTTGCCGCCGATCATTACACGGAAGTCCTGCCGCGCGCCGTTGCGGAAAGTTGCATGCAGTCCGATACGGCGTGTTTCGAGCAGAAGTCGCCGCATCTTTCGACGGAATGGCTGCCTTTTGCTGATGGTCAGCAACATTTGCTGGAGATCACCAAGGTCAGGCTACTCGACCAGGACGGCACGGTCCGGGGGCTGATCGGTCTGGCGGTGGATGTGACCGAGCGCACAGAGCATGAAAAACAACTGGAGCGTATCGCGCATTACGATGCGCTGACCGGTGCGCCCAATCGCGTATTGCTGGCCGACCGTATGGTGCAGGCACTGGCACGCACCAAGCGCGAGCAGGGGATGATGGCGGTATGCTATCTGGATCTGGACGGGTTCAAACCGGTCAACGACCGTTTTGGCCACGATGCCGGCGACCAGGTGCTGGTGGAGGTGACGCGCCGCATCCGGGAGACCATCCGCGAAGACGATACGGTTGCCCGTCTCGGCGGCGACGAGTTCGTGGTGGTGCTGGTCGGATTGCAGGTGCCGGAAGAATGTGTGGGCAGCCTGCATCGGCTGCTGGACGCCATCAGCCAGCCGATCGTGTTACAGGGAAACCCTCTCCATATCAGCGCCAGTATCGGAGTCTCACTTTATCCGGAGGACGACCAAGATGCGGATACCCTGCTGCGCCACGCCGATCAGGCCATGTACAGTGCCAAGCAAGCTGGCAAGAACCGTTATCACCTGTTCGATGCGGGAAGCGATCAGCGCGCCCGCTCGCATCATGCCCTGTTGCAACAGATCCGCCACGGTCTGGCACGTGGTGAATTCGAGTTGTATTACCAGCCCAAGGTCGATCTGGTGCAGCGGCGCATGGTCGGCGCGGAAGCGCTGATCCGCTGGCATCATCCGCAGCGCGGTTTGTTGCCGCCCGACGAATTTCTGCGGGTGACCGAAAATACCGAACTGGAGATCGAGCTGGGCAACTGGGTCATCGCCAGCGCCTGCGCACAACTGCACCAGTGGCACCAGGAGGGGAACGCGATCGAGATCAGCATCAACATCTCCGCCTATCATCTCCAGTCTGCCGATTTCATCAATACCCTGCGGGATGAGATGCGACGCTGCTGTCCTCCTTCCGGTCGCCGCTGCCTGCAAGTCGAATTGCTGGAGAGCGTTGTCATGGAGGATATTGCGCGGGTGGGCGAAATCATCAAGACCTGCCGCGAATTCGGCGTGGGGTTTGCGCTCGATGATTTTGGCAGCGGCTATTCGCCCTTGACCTGTTTGAGCACGCTTGATCTGGATACGCTCAAGATCGACCAGTCGTTCGTGCGCGCGATGCTGGACGACAAGGGGGCGTACGCCATTGTGGAGGGCATTATCGCCCTGGCCCACGCCTTTGAGCGCACGGTGGTGGCGGAAGGGGCGGAGCACCCGGCCCAGTTGCAGGCGCTCCAGCAGCTGGGTTGCACGGTCGTCCAGGGATATGGCATCGCACAGGCGATGCCGGCCTCGGCGTTGCTGGCGTGGAGCGCGCGCGCGTGGCCCGTTATGCGGGGCTGAAACTGACTCGCTGGTAGTCGCTGCCTGTTTCCACGCTGATGCCGAGCGTGACGGGGTGTCTGCTGCGGTCAACTGCGGTCAGTTCCAGCTCGCGTCCGGATACGAACCAGTTGCGCGGCAGAACCAGGCTGGCCGGAATATGCAATTGATCGAGGGCCGGCAGGCGCAAAGCTGGGGCAGAGCTGGATTGCAGCAGAGGCTGATCAGTGGCTGTTGCTTGCGCGACCATCGCTTGAGGCTTCCCAGGCAGATAATGCACGACCAGATACAGCAGGCCGCCCTGGGTGACTTCGATTTGCGCCACCATGCCCGCTCTGTAATCATCGCTGTCGGGCGGGAATACCAAGACGATCTGCCGAGGTGCAATCCGGTCGCCGGCGCGGTGCAGGCGCAGCAGTCGGGCCTGAAGCAGGCCGTTGCTTTCCGCCTGCCACTCCTCCGGCGCGAAACCGAGTTTCTGCAGCTTGTGTTGCCCGGTCTGATCCAGTTCGCGGCCAAACGTGGCAATCTGTAACTGGGCATCGCGCACGGCTTTGCTCAAATCCTTCACCGGCTTGAACGGTTTTTGCGCGATCTGGCCATAGATTTTTTCCAGCCCCGCGCACAGATGCACGCGCGTTGCCGGGCGTGGCGCATCGGCCAGCGAATCGTCGCGCGCTTCACACCAGCAGGCATGCAGGGTATCGAGAAGTTTGATGCAATCCTGCGCCGGCAGGGTGTCGCCCAGATCGAGCTGGCGCGGGGACTGCCCCTGCTTGAGCAGAATCGTCTTCACGCGGAGCTGTTTCGACAACGGCACCAGCGGCAGGAAGCGCAGGCTATCGTTGCGCTGTGCGCGAGCCAGACCGATCAGCCCTTGTGACCCGCGCAGATCAAGCGCAAGCGGCGGCGCGTCATTCCTGCTCGCACTACAGTCCGCCACCAGCGTCAGGGTATCCGGCCAGCGCAGCAGCCAATGCTCGGCAAGGTGCAACTGGCTGCGTGGCAGACCGAGCAGGCGTGCGCGATGCACCAGCAAAGTCGCCAGATACAGCGACTGGCACGTGACGGGCAAGCCCTCGTGCAAATACGGATCGCGCACCGCTTCCTGCCGCAACGGCGAGGCTTCGATGGCGGCATACAGGGCGTGCAGCTGTTGCCAGCTGCGCGAATCCGGCGCGTAATCGGCGCCGGTAAAAGCGTTCAGTCTGCAGCGGGCGTAATAAAAACAGCGCTGGTACAGCAATGGGAGTTTTTTGCCGAGGCTGGCATCCCCTGCGTTTACCATCAGCAGACAGCGCAGGTATCCGTCAAACAGGGCTTGCCACAGGTTGGCGAGCGCGGTGAGCAGGGCAAACTCTTCATCCGCGAGCGGCAGGGCTTTGCCGACCAGTTTCCTGGCGAAGTCGTGCTGCACCTGGGCGACGGTCTCGCGCAAGGCTTCGAGCACCTGCAGCCGCTCCCTGCCCGGCAGGGCCAGCCGGTTCAGCTCGTCGATTTCAGTGCGCAGACTGGCGTGCGCCAGATTCAGGTTGGTGAGTTGCAACTGCCCCAGCCACTGGCGACACGAGGCGACATCCCGGAAAGCGGGATGGGCACGATCGTCAGTGGGTTCCAGTGACAGCATGCGTTTTTCCTTTACAGCAGCACGCGCTCGATGCCGCCGGCATTGGCCTGGGCGACATAGGATTCGAGCCAGGAAGGCCCCAGCAGGTGCTTCGCCATTTCGACCACGATGTAGTCGGTGCCAATGTTCGCATCATCCGCGTAACGCGACAATCCCTGCTGGCAGGCCGGACACGAGGTCAGCACCTTGACCTCGCCCGCATAACCGTCGCCGCGCAAGTCGGCCGTGCCCTTGCGCAGTTCCTCTTCCTTGCGGAAGCGCACCTGGGTGGCGATATGCGGCAGCGCCACGCCGAAGGTGCCGGATTCGCCGCAGCAGCGGTCGTTCAGCGGTACCGGCGCGGCCATCAGTTCGCTCACCACCTTGAGCGGGGCGTAAGTTTTCATCGGCGAGTGACAGGGGTCGTGGTACAGGTAGCGCACGCCGGTTGCCTGTTCCAGCTTGATGCCTTTCTCCAGCAGGTATTCGTGGATGTCGAGCAGGCGGCAGCCGGGGAAGATCTTGCCGAATTCGTACTTCAGCAACTGATCCATGCAGGTGCCGCAGGACACGATCACGGTCTTGATGTCGAGGTAGTTCAGCGTATTGGCCACGCGGTGGAACAGCACGCGGTTGTCGGTGCTGATCTGGTCGGCCTTGTGGCCCAGGCCGGACGCATTTTGCGGATAACCGCAGCACAGATAGCCCGGCGGCAGCACGGTGATGGTGCCGATGTCGTACAGCATCGCCTGCGTCGCCAGGCCGACCTCGCCGAACAGGCGCTCCGAGCCGCAACCGGGGAAGTAGAACACCGCCTCCGATTCTTCGTTCACCTTGAGCGGATTGCGGATCACCGGCACCACGCTGTTGTCCTCGATGTCGAGCAGCGCGCGCGCGGTCTTTTTGGGCAATCCGCCCGGCATTGGTTTGTTGACGAAGTGGATCACCTGCGCCGCGAGCGACGGTTTGCCGACCGAGGCGGGCGGATGCCGTGTCTGCGCCTTCAGCAGGCCGAGGTGCTTGGCTACCCGGTGCGCCAGGCGTTGTCCCCGATAGGCCCACTCGATCATCACCTTGCGCACCAGTTTGATGGTGGTGGGGTCGGTGGCGTTAAGGAACAGCATCGAGGTGGCGGTGATCGGGTTGAAGTTCTTCTTGCCCTGCTTGCGCAGGAAATTGCGCATCGCCACCGACACGTCGCCGAAATCGATATCGACCGGACACGGTTTTTCGCAGCGATGGCACGTCGTGCAGTGGTCGGCGACATCGTTGAACTCGTCGAAGTGGGCGATGGATACCCCGCGCCGGGTTTGCTCTTCGTACAGGAAGGCTTCAATCAGCAGCGAGGTGGCGAGGATCTTGTTGCGCGGTGAATAGAGCAGATTGGCGCGCGGGACGTGGGTGCTGCATACCGGTTTGCACTTGCCGCAGCGCAGGCAGTCCTTGATCGAGTCGGAAATGTCGCTCAACGCGCTCTGTTCCAGGATCAGGCTCTCCATCTCCATCAGCTTGAAGCTGGGGGTGTAGGCGCGTTCGAGGTTGCTGCCCGGCAGCAGTTTGCCTTTGTTGAAGCGCCCGTCCGGGTCAACCTTGTTCTTGTAGGCGATGAAGGGGGCGATTTCTCCCTGCTCGAGAAAATCGAATTTGGTGATGCCGATGCCGTGCTCGCCCGAGATCACGCCGCCCAGATCCTTTGCCAGTTGCATGATGCGGTCCACCGCGCCGTAGGCCTGCTGCAGCATGGCGTAGTCATCGGAGTTGACCGGGATGTTGGTGTGCACGTTGCCGTCGCCGGCGTGCATGTGCAGGGCGACGAACACGCGCCCCTTCAGCACGCGCTGGTGGATGGCGTTGCAGGCATCGAGGATGGGCTGGTACGTGCCGCCGTTGAAAATCTGGCGCAGCGGTTCGCGCAGTTCGCGTTTCCACGAGGCGCGCAGCAGATGGCGTTGCACCGCGTCGAATACCGTCACCGCATCCTGCCGGTCGGAGGGCGCGAACGGGCAGGAATCCAGCGGCGCATCGAGGTTGTCGTGCAGCCATTGCCAGCGCGCGCGCACCTCGGCGAGCAGTTGCCGCGCGGAAGACGGACGATCGCCGAGCAGTTCGGCAGCGCCCAGCTGTTCGTCATCCTGGTAGCGCAGCGGCAGTTCGCCTTTGCAGAACTCGTCCAGCGCATCCAGCAACTTGAGTTTGTTGCCGAGCGACAGTTCGATGTTGATGCGCTCCACGCCGTCGCAATAATCGCCCATGCGCGGCAGCGGGATCACCACATCCTCGTTGATCTTGAACGCGTTGGTGTGCTTGGCGATGGCGGCGGTGCGCGCGCGGTCCAGCCAGAATTTCTTGCGCGCCTCGGCCGCCACGGCGATGAAGCCTTCGCCGTGGCGCAGATTGGCCAGGCGCACGATTTCCGAAGCGGCCTCGCCGGCGCCGCGCTCGTCGTCGCTCACGACGTCGGCGAGCAGCACCATCTTCGGGCGCGTGCCGCGATTGGCTTTGGTGGCGTAACCGACGGCCTTCAGATAACGCTCGTCCAGATGCTCCAGACCGGCCAGCAAGGCGCTCGGATGCGCCGCCATGTAGTCCTTGATCTCGACGATGGCAGGCACCGCTTCATGCACCTGGCCGAAAAATTCAAGACACACGGTGCGCGTGAACTTGTGCTCGCGGTGCAGGATGAAGCGCGCCGAAGTGATGATGCCGTCGCAGCCTTCCTTCTGGATGCCGGGCAGGCCGGACAGGAACTTGTCGGTGACATCCTTGCCGAGTCCGGTCTTGCGGAAAGCGTTGCCGGGGATGGTGAGAATCTCCGGCGGCATGGGCTGGTCATGCCGGTCGTAGCGCGTGATGCGGAAGCGCGCCTGCGCCACGTCGTGGATCTTGCCCAGGTTGTGGTCGAGGCGGGTCACCTGCATCCACAGGCCGTCCGGTGTCACCATCTTCCAGGACACCAGATTGTCCAGCGCCGTGCCCCACAACACCGCCTTCTTGCCGCCCGCGTTCATTGCCACGTTGCCGCCGATGCAGGAGGCGTCGGCCGAAGTCGGATCGACCGCGAACACCAGGCCCTGCGCTTCCGCGGCTTCCATCACGCGCCGTGTGACCACACCCGCGCCGCAGTGAATGGTGGCGTACGGTTCGCTCAAGCCGGGCAGCACGGTCTGCTCGACGGGGGCGAGCGTATCCAGTTTTTCGGTGTTGATGACGGCGGAGTATTTGTCCAGCGGCACGGCGCCGCCGGTGTAGCCGGTACCGCCGCCGCGCGGGATCAGGGTCAGTCCCAGCTCGATGCAGGCGCGCACCAGCGGGGCGATTTCTTCCTCGGTGTCGGGATGCAACACCACGAATGGATATTCGACGCGCCAGTCGGTGGCATCGGTGACGTGCGACACGCGGCTCAACCCGTCGAACTGGATGTTGTCGCGGCGCGTGATGCGCGACAGTGCACGCAGCGTGCGTTTGCGCAACTGCAGGGTAGTCTCAAAGTCGGCGGCGAAGCGTTCGACCGTGCGGGTGGTGAGCTCGAGCAGGCGTTTGACCGCCGGGTTGTCCTGGCGCCGTTCTTCGATGGCATGCAGACGGTGGTACAGCGCGCCGATCAGTGCGCGGCGCCGCTTGCGGTTGGCCAGCAGATCGTCTTCCAGATAGGGGTTGCGCGTGAGGACCCAGATGTCGCCCAGCACTTCGTACAACATGCGCGCCGAGCGGCCAGTGCGGCGTTCTTCGCGCAGGGTGTTGATGATGTCCCACGCCTCGCCGCCCAGCAGGCGCAACACAATCTCGCGGTCGGAGAACGAGGTGTAGTTGTAGGGAATTTCGCGTAGTTGGGTAGTCATCGAGGGAGCCTTCGTCGCAAGGCGCGCATTCTACCCGAATGCTGCACCGGGCTCGACCCCGCAGCGCATATGGGGTTAGCATCCGCCGCATGGATGCAAGCCGCGAAAAATACCGCCGTCTGTTCTTCGCGTTGTGGCCGCATGAGGCCGAACGCGCGGCGCTGGCGGCGTGGCAGCCGTCCCTGCAACAACGGTGTGGTGGCAAGACCATGCGCCCGGACACCCTGCACTGCACGCTGGTGTTCCTCGGGGCCGTGCCCGAGCACAGGCTGGAGGCATTGTGCCGGGCGGCGCGGGAGGCGGCGTTCCGGGAATTTACCCTGACGCTGGCGGCCGCCCATTATTGGGGGCACAACCATATCGTCTATGCCGCGCCGTCCACGCTGGCGACCGCGCATGCGGCGCTGGTGCAAGCGCTGGAACAGGCCTTGCGCAAACATCGTTTCCATTTTGAGGCGCGCCCCTACCGGGCGCATGTCACCCTGCTGCGCCACGCGCAATGGAACGATACGCCGCTGCCGCCGCTGCCGGCAGTGCGCTGGCGGGTCGCGGATTTCGCCCTGGTGCAATCCCTGCCCGACGGACAGGGGGCGCGTTACGAGGTGCTGTGCCGCTTCAATGCGCAGGGATAGAATGCTGCAACACTTGCAGGAGGAACATGCTCTACGCATTCACGCTCAAGAACGGTCGACTGAATCGTTTGACCATCGAGGCCGATACGGACCTCGCGGAATTGTCGCCGGTTTGGATCGACATGCATGGCGCGACCGATGCCGAAGTGGCGCATGTGGAGCAGTCCTTCCACTTGAGTTTGCAAAACCCTGAACACTTGCGCGACCTCGAGGCCAGTGCACGTTTCTACGAGGATGCCGGCAGGCTGCACCTGCGTTCGGATTTTCTGCTTGGAACCGAGAGTCATGCACACAGCGTGGCGGTGGCTTTCGTGCTCGCGGAGAATACGCTGATCAGCCTACACGAAGAAGATCTGCCGGTCTTCCGCTTGTTGCGCCTGCGCATGCAATCCGAATCGGGGGCGATAGAGAATAGCCGCGATGTGCTTATCGATCTGTTCGGCATGGACATCGAGTTTTCCGCCGACGCGCTGGAAGAGGTCTATGCAGACCTGGGGCGCGTGAGCCGGAGTGTGCTGAACGACACCTTGAGTGATGCGCAGGCGCGCGAAGCGCTGGCCGAGATCGCCCATGCCGAACATGTCAACGGACGCATTCGGCGCAACGTGATGGATATCCGTCGCGCCTTGTCTTTCCTGCTGCGCGCCAAATCATTGAGCGGCATGCAGATCGACGCGGTGCGCCAAATCCAGCAGGACATCGACTCGCTGGACGGGCACACCGCCTTTCTGTTCGACAAGATCAATTTCCTGATGGATGCCGTGATCGGCTTCATCAACATCAACCAGAACAAGATCGTGCGCCTGTTCTCGGTGGTGTCCGTGGCTCTGCTGCCGCCCACGCTGATCGCGTCCATCTATGGCATGAATTTCGAAGTCATGCCTGAATTGCATTGGCGACTTGGCTATCCCTTCGCACTCGTGCTGATGGCGCTCACGGTTTGCGTGCCCTTGCTGATCTTCTGGCGCAAGGGCTGGTTAAGATAATTCAGGGTTTTTGCAGCAGCCTGTCGATGCACCATCCTGCTGCTGCAAATCCCATGCTGGCGGTCACGGTCACCGCCGAACCATAACCCGAGCAATTCAGGTCGGCCGTGGCGCAGGACGCGCTGCGCTGTGAAGGCTCTTCCAGGTAGACGCAGGTCACACCGAACTTGCCGTTCTTGCGCGGCAGGATGTTGAAATCCTTCTTCAGCAGAGTGCGGATGCGCGCCAGCAGCGCATCGTGCGTGACGCGCCCCAGATCGTCGCGGCGCATCTGCAGCGGGTCGGCCTTGCCGCCGGCCGCGCCGCACACGACCAGCGGGATCTTGTTGAAGCGCGCATGCACGATCAGCGCGGCCTTCACTTTCGCCTCGTCGCAGGCATCGATGACCGCGTCGAACGCACCCGGCGCGATCAAGCGCGCGAGGTTGTCCGTGGCCAGAAAATCATCCACCGGGGTGACGCGGCAGTCCGGGTTGATATCGCGGATGCGGGCTTGCAGCGCATCGATCTTGGCCATGCCCAGCGTGCTGTCCAGCGCCTGCACCTGCCGGTTCACGTTCGATACGGCGATATGGTCGAAATCGATCAGCGTCAGGTTGCCGACGCCGCTGCGCGCCAGCGCTTCCACCGCCCACGAGCCGACGCCGCCGACCCCGATCACCGCCACTCGCGCGCGGTGCAGGGCCAGGCGCGCGCCTTCGCCGTACAGGCGGTCGATGCCGCCGAAGCGGCGCGGGTGGTCGTCATCCAGGGGGCGATTGTGCATGGTCAGTCGGGCAGTGAAAGTCTGGGCAGCACGGACAATACATTCTGCGTGGTGTGGCGCGCAATCTCTTCCGGCGTTATCCCGCGCAGATCCGCCAGGGTCTGCGCGATGCGCGGCAGGTATTCCGGTTTGTTCGGTGATCCGCGTTCGAGGAAATCGGGCGGGATGTCTGGCGCGTCGGTCTCCAGCACGATGACCTCAAGCGGCAGGGTGGTGGCCAGTTCGCGCAGTTTGGTGGCGCGGCTATAGGTCATCGCACCGCCGAAACCGAGCTTGAAACCCAGCTTGATGAATTCGTCCGCCTGCTGGCGGCTGCCGTTGAAGGCATGCGCGATGCCACCAACCACCCTGTGCTGGCGCAGATGTTTGAGGAGGGTGTCCTGCGCGCGGCGGATGTGCAGCAGCACAGGCAGCCCGAATTCCTTTGCCAGCTTGAGTTGTTCGACGAAAAAATGTTCCTGCCGCGCCCGGTCGTAAGGGTCGATGAAAAAATCCAGCCCGATCTCGCCGACGGCCACCGTGTCAGGCTGCGCCAGATATTCGCGCAGCGAGGCGAGGTCATCGGGTTGCGCCGCATCGGTGTACATCGGGTGGATGCCATAGGCGGGCGCGCAGGCCGGGAACTGTTGGCACAGTGCGCTCACCACGCCGAAGTTGGCGCGCTCCACCGCCGGGATGACGATGCGCTGAACGCCGGCGGCACGGGCATCACGCACCAGTTCAGTTTGTGTGCCGCCGAATTCGGCGGCATCGAGATGGCAGTGGGTGTCGATCAGCATGTCAATCCATCGTCAGCACGATCTTGCCGGTCATGCCGCCCGCTTCAATCAGGCGATGCGCGGTGGCCGCCTGTTCCAGCGGCAGCCGGTGCGCGACCAGCACGCCGAGCTTGCCCTTTTCCACCAGCGCCGCGCCGTGTTCCAGAATCCTGCGCTGGCGTACCTGTTCGTCATGGAGATTCAGCACCTGCGGAGTGAGCATCAGCTCATAGCACAACGACAGGTTGCGCAGTCGCGCTTTCTGCACATCGGCCTGAGCCATCGCGGTGGCGAGAATGCTGACCACCTTGCCGCCGATGCGCGCCGCATCGAGCGAGCGCAAAAAGGTCTCCCCACCCACGGTGTCGAATACCGCGTTCACTCCCTTGCCGCCGGTCCAATCCAGCGTTTCCTGCACGAAATCCCGGGTGCGATAACGGATGATTTTTTCCGCGCCCAGACCGTGCGCCAGTCCGGCCTTCTTCTCGTCGCCGACCGTTACCGCGATCTGCGCGCCGAGGTGATGCGCGAGTTGCAGCGCGACATGCCCGACCCCGCCGGCGGCGGCATGGATGAGGAGGGTTTGTCCGGCCTGCACGTTGGCACGTTCGACCAGCGCTTCCCACGCGGTGATCAGCACCAGCGGCAGCGCGGCAGCATCTGCCGGCGACAGGTTGGCAGGTTTCGCGGCGCAGTATTCCTCGTGCAGCGTCGTGTATTCGGCGTAGCAGCCGGGCTCGTCGCCGATGCCGCCGTTGCAGAAGAAAACTTCGTCGCCGACCTTGAAGCGGCGCACCGCGCTGCCGATGGATTCCACTACACCCGCGCCGTCGCAGCCCAGGATGGCGGGCAACTTGTCCGGATGGTAGGCGGGAGACGCGCGCAGCTTGGCATCCACGGGGTTCACGCCCGCGGCGGCGAGCTTGACGCGGATATGGTGCGGCGAAGGCAGGGCTGGCAGCGGGATGTCTTGCTGTTGCAGCACTTCCGGTCCGCCGGCGGCAGTGGCGAGGACGGCTTTCATTGATAACTCTCCAAGTTCGTCATTCCCGCGCAGGCGGGAATCCAGCGCTTCTATTCAAAATGCCTTTGAGGTTTTGTCTCCGCGTTGCGGAGAAATTTCTGTGTGGACTGGATTCCCGCCTGCGCGGGGATGACGGGTTATTAGCAAGTGGTCGCTATGTTAAACTTCAACGACTCCTTTAGCGAGACGACATCATGTCCGGAAATACATTTGGCAAGCTTTTCAGGGTGACTTCTTTTGGCGAATCACACGGTGCGGCGATCGGCTGCATCGTCGATGGCTGTCCGCCGGGCATGGAACTGAACGAGGCCGACCTCCAGAACGACCTCGACCGGCGCAAGCCCGGCACCTCGCGCCATGTCACGCAACGCCGCGAATCGGACACGGTGGAAATCCTGTCCGGCGTGTTCGAGGGCAAGACCACCGGCACGCCCATCGCGCTGCTGATCCGCAACGAAGACCAGCGCAGCAAGGATTACGGCAACATCGCCGACACCTTCCGCCCCGGCCATGCCGACTACACCTATTGGCAGAAATACGGCATCCGCGACCCTCGCGGCGGCGGGCGCGCTTCGGCGCGCGAGACGGCGGGGCGCGTGGCGGCGGGCGCCATCGCCAAGAAATGGCTGCATGAAAATTATGGCGTCGTGGTGCGCGGCTACCTGGAACAGCTCGGCGAAATCGTCGTGCCGTTCAAGAGCTGGGCGGAAGTGAGCGAGATCGGCAACACCTTCTTTGTCGCCGATGCGAGCTACGTCGGCCAGCTCGAAGACTACATGGACGCGCTGCGCAAATCCGGCGACTCCATCGGTGCGAAGCTTGCCGTAGTGGCTTCCAATGTGCCGGTGGGTTGGGGCGAGCCGGTGTTCGATCGCCTGGACGCCGAGATCGCCTATGCCCTGATGGGTATCAACGCGGTGAAGGCGGTGGAGATCGGGGCGGGTTTCGGCTGCGTGACGCAAAAAGGCAGCGAACACGGCGACGAACTCACGCCGCATGGATTTTTGTCGAACAACGCCGGCGGCATCCTCGGCGGCATATCCACCGGGCAGGATATCGTCGCGCGCTATGCAATCAAGCCCACCTCCAGCATCCGCATTCCGCGCCGCAGCATCAACAAGGCAGGCGAGCCGGTGATGGTTTCCACCGAAGGGCGGCACGATCCTTGTGTCGGTATCCGCGCCACGCCGATCGCGGAGGCGATGGTGGCGCTGGTGTTGATCGACCATGCGCTGCGGCATCGGGGGCAGAATGGGGATGTGGTGTGCAAGACGCCTAAATTGCGCTGAAGGCACGGAGGAAATCATGGCTATCCCCGACTTTCAAATGCTGATGCGCCCCTTGCTTGAATTTGCAAAAGATGGTGGAAGCCACACCCTGGCAGAAGCACGTAGCCATTTGGCCTCCGTATTTTCTTTGTCTCAGATTGAATTGGATGAACTCCTCCCCAGTGGTAGGCAACGCCGCTTCGATAACCGTGTTGCATGGGCCAAAGTCTATCTGGAGCAGGCTGGATTGTTGCATTCACCCAAGCGTGGCCAGTTCGTGATCACCGAGGAAGGTAAGGAATTTTTTCCACGAAGCCCTCAAAAAATCACCATTGCAGTTCTCGACCAATTCGAGAAATTCAGAATTTTTCGGGACTCGTCAAAATCCGGTAAAGAAGCAAAACAAACGGTCTCTACCGAACACGAATCCGAGGAAACTCCTGAAGAATTGCTTGAGCAGTCTTTTCAACGCATACAAGGAGAGCTGGCCGCTTCAGTGCTGGAGCAAGTCAAGAATGGATCACCTGCATTCTTCGAGAATCTGGTTGTGGAGTTGCTGCTCAAAATGGGTTATGGGCGCAATCGGGTTGATGCAGGGAAAGCCATTGGGAAATCGGGTGATGAAGGTATAGATGGAATCATCAGTGAGGACCGCCTCGGTCTGGAAGCGATCTACATTCAAGCCAAACGATGGGCTGGCACGGTAGGTCGCCCAGAGATACAGAAGTTCGTTGGTGCCCTGCATGGAAAACGTGCGCGCAAAGGGGTGTTTATTACCACGGGTGTTTTTTCATCTGACGCGCGTGATTATGTATCGCACATCGACCCCCGCGTGGTGCTCATAGATGGAGTGCAATTGGCAGAGTACATGATTGAGCTGAACTTGGGAGTGTCAGTAAAGGCCGCTTATGAGGTTAAGCGAATCGATACTGATTTCTTTACCGAGGAATAGTCAACGAAGGATGGGTTGCTAACTATAGCAAGCGTAGGATTGATCAGCGCGATACCAATCGAAAACCGCCGGGGGTTGCCCGACAGCACGCAGGATGGCCAGGGCGGGTTGGACCGGGAAGCCGGTCGGTGTGTTTTACGATTTAATTCCGGGGGGTGGTGATGGCGCGTGGCGAGGCAATGGACAGTTTTTGCAAGTGGGACGGTGATACGCTGGTACTGAACATTCTCGGCAGGCCGCGCGCGAAGCGCGACAAGATCGGCAAGGTGAAGGGAAAGCAGCTGGAAATTCACGTGGCGGAAGACCCGGTACGCGGCAAAGCGACCGGACATCTGGTGGATTTTCTGGCGGATGAGTTTGGGGTCGGAAGGTCGGAAGTTACCGTGGTGTTTGGCACGTATAACGTCAATAAACAGGTGCGCATCCACGCCCCGCAAAAATTGCCCGGGGTTATTCCGCCGCGCTAATTATCGATGTGGCGATACAGGCGGAAGCGTTCGCTATTTTCTCCCTGGCGGCTACCTTCCCAGATTTTTTCCCATCCGATTCCGCTTTCAATCGGTTTTGCGATGCGTTCGCCCTGTACCAGCAGCAAATCGCATTTGGCGCGCCGGGTGCTGTGCCATTTGAAATCGCCGAAGTATTCGAGCATCGCTTTTTCACTGATCCCGAGGTGCGAACCGGTTATGCATGCGTAGTCTTGGGGCAGATGGGCCGTGAGATCCTCGACCATATAACGATAACTTTTGCCGCTATCCAGCCAGGGGCGCCACAATGTCATGACCAGAATCCATATCAGGGTAATGCCGCTGGCCCAGTTGATGAGCGAGCGGCGCACCGAGCGCCCGGTGCGCCAGACGAAGGCCATCCATAGCAGGGTTGACACAAACGCGATCCAGAACGCAGTTGCCTCGAAAGCGGGTTCGAACCCGGGTTGATAGTCTTTCAGCCAGTGGGTGATCTTGGCGTTGTTGTTGAGTAGCAGGCCCGCCCAGCCCCACCACAACAGAATGGCGAGCAGGGCAAAAGTCATGATGCCGAACCAGTCCAGCGCGTTGGCTGCGCCCCGGCGCAGGGTGGATAGCGATGCTGTGGCCAGCAAGGCAACAGGAAGTAATAACGGCAGACCGTTTTTGTCGTTGATATCGGGCGCGATGCTCAAGGCGACGAGCATGACCAACAAGGCGGTGAGCAGCAATTGGAATTCCGCTTCATGCCACACGCGTTTGCGCGCTTCCCACACCGTCCAGGCAGCCAGGGGGGCGGCCGGCCAGGCCATCCATGGCAGGGCGGTCAGGTAGTAGAACACTTCCGGGTAGTGGCCGCTGCGGGCAAATTCAAGCCAGCGCCCGATGTTGCGCGTCCATGCCCACTCGGTGAACAGCGCGGGGGAATGTTGATAGAGCAGCCATGGCCAGATTGACAGCCATGGCAAGGCACACAGCACGGCAATGGCGAGGGTCGAGAGAAACGTGCGGGTGCGCCAGTTCCTGAACAACAGCAAAGTCAGGCTGATGGCAATAAACAGGACGGGTGCGATGAAACCTTTGCTTAAAAAACCGATGCCCAGACCCGTACCGATAAACAGTCCGGCAAGCTGCGGACGGCGCACGCTCAATGCGTAGCCATACAGCATGACGGCGCAGCCCGCCAGGAACGCGTTGTCGGCCAGAATTTCGTGGGCGCGCAGCAGCATTCCAAGACAGCCGATCAGGGCGACGGCGGCGGGCCAGCCACGATACTTGCCGAATAGTTCGCGTCCACTGAAGCCGATAAATAACAGGGTGAGCGCGGTGTAGAAGCCGCTTGCCAGACGTGCGCCGTCATGCAGTGGCAGCCAGGGTGACATGAGGAACGCGAAGGCGGACGCGGTCCAATAGTAGAGCGGCGGTTTGTCGAAATACGGTTGCCCGGAAAGCTGCGGGAGCAGCCAGTCGCCACTTTGGATGAAATGATGGATGATGCCGAAATCGTAAGCCTCGTTGGGCTTCCACGGATCATGCCCAATCAGCCCGATCCCGACCCACGATACGACAAGCAAAAACAGAAGTGCCGCCTTGCCGGCGGTGATGTGCGTTTCCTTCAATCTTCCGGAGTAAACGTACATATCCTATTCGATCAATTTGACGGTTTGTCCCGGCACGGGTTCGCCTTGTGGATAGTGCGCGTTAAGCAGACGCAGATACTGTTCCGCATTGCGCCCCAGCGGTGAACGGGCGGCATATTTTGCGTAGGTGTCTCCTTTTGCGGCTTTTACCATGCGCAGGATGAGCGGTTTGATCGCGGCGCGTTCCTGAACGCTTAACTGTTTGAAGCTGCGGATCGCGGCTTCCATCGTACTGCGCTGCGCGGCGAGCACTTGCGGGGTTTTGGCACCGCCCTGAATCAGGAAGGCTTTACCCGCCAGATAGATCACGCCGAGAAGTCGCTTGCCGTCGTTGCCGAGCGCGGACTGCAGGCCGTCGATTTGCAGCGCGGCGATGTCCGCATTCTGCCCCAGCAGGCGG
The DNA here is from genome assembly GCF_045866295.1 of Ferrigenium sp. UT5. Taxonomy (NCBI): domain Bacteria; kingdom Pseudomonadati; phylum Pseudomonadota; class Betaproteobacteria; order Nitrosomonadales; family Gallionellaceae; genus Ferrigenium; species Ferrigenium sp. UT5. Next base: position 4,379 of record NZ_BAAFRY010000024.1, on the reverse strand, counting down.
CGCGCATATTCGACCGCAGTGCCGCTCGGCTTGGGATCGAGCTTGAACTGGAGTGCGGCATCGTTCCCCGGGCTCAAGGCGACCACCTCGGCGGGCAGGTTCTGGATGCGCCACCCGGACGGAAAGGTGATGGCGATGCCCAGGTCTTTATGCAGGAATCGCTGGTCACGCACGATGCCTTCCGCCACGCTGTCGCCAAAGGTCATCCCCGCCGTCTGCTGCAGGTATTCATCGCGCTTTTCCACCGGGCTGGTGACGGTGAGGTTATTTGCCTCGCCCACCACTTGTTGCAGACGGGTGTCATTGTCGGGGTGGGTGGCAAACGTGCCGTGATAGCGGCGCGGTTCGCGGCCTTCCTGCTTGGCGACCTCGGCATCGAATGATTCCTGGTTCTTCAACACACCGACCACGCGGATCATGGCTTGCGGGTCATATCCGGCTCGCGCGAGATACTGTGCGCCTAACCGGTCCGATTCCAGCTCATGTTCGCGGCCATAGCCGGAAAGAAGTGCGCCCCCCAGCAGATTGCCCAGATTTTGGCCGGCCTGGTTGTTGAGTTCCGGCACGAAGATGGAAACCAGCGAGATACCGATATTGGCCGCTTGTGCTGCACTTTGTTGACGCACCCCGTGGCGGGCGGTGACGTGGCCGATCTCGTGCCCAAGCACGCCGGCCAGTTCGGCCTCCGAGTTGAGATAAGCCATGATGCCGCGCGTGATATAGACATATCCGCCGGGCAGCGCGAAGGCGTTGATCTCGGGCGAATCCACCACGGTAAAGTGGTAATTCAGATTGTTGCGATGGCTGCGTTGCGCCAGTGCCTGGCCGACGCCGTTGACGTAGCTTTGCAGCGCGGGATTCTGATAAACGCTGTACTGCTTGCGCACTTCGACATCGGCGCTGCGGCCCATGCTGATTTCCTGCGCTTCCGACATCATCACGAAGTCCTGTTTCCCGGACACCGGATTTTGCGCGCAACCGGCGAGCGCCAGCGCGAACGCGCCGGCATACAGGAATGAGGGCAGTCGTGTCATATGCGTTCTCCGAAAAGAAAAAAGGCAGCCTGCGCTGCCTTTTGATCTGTGCGCTTAACGAAGTTCCATCAAGCGGCGGCTTTGCCGCCCCTATTGTACTTGTTGCGGAATTTCTCGATACGGCCGGCGGTATCGACGATCTTCTGGGTGCCGGTGTAGAACGGATGGCACTCGGAGCACACTTCGACATGCAGCGCGGGCTTGCCGATGGTGGAGCGGGTTTTGAACGTGTTGCCGCAACTGCAGGTGACGGCGACTTCGGCGTAGGCGGGATGGATGTCAGCTTTCATTTTGCGTTCCTAGCTTAAAGTTGGCGCGGCGGTTGTACGCGCACGGATAAACGATGAGGGCGCGCATTATCCATAAAAATAGGGGCTTGGGCAAATTCTTGTGGCGGGCTAGCGGATTTGCCCGCGTTCGATGCTGATGCCAACCTGTTTGCAATTGCGGATGGCTTGCAGCTTGGCGACGCTGACCCTGACCCAGGGGGCGTTGAAATCCTTGAGGATGATCTGGGCGATGTGTTCTGCCAGCGCTTCCAGCAAAGAGAAATGCCCCTCGCTCAAGACCGACTGGATGTGTTGCGCGACCTGGGCGTAGTCGAGCGCGTCGTTGATGTCGTCGCTCTGGCAAGCGCGGCTGTTGGGCAGGGCGATGTCCAGGTCGAGTTGCAATGTCTGAGGTACCCGCTTTTCCCGCTCGTAGATGCCGATGAGGGTGGTGACCTTGAGCTCACGAAGAAAAATGATGTCCATAAAGTGCCCGAGTCCAGGTTTGGTGACAAGAGCGCATTCGAGTAGAATGCGCCGCTGTTCATTTTAAGGTATTCAAGATGACACTCTTGTTTTTTGTTGTAGCGGCTTATCTGCTGGGCTCCATTTCTTTTGCCGTGTTGACAAGCAAAGTTTTTGGTCTGGACGATCCGCGCTCTTATGGTTCGGGTAATCCCGGCGCAACCAATGTGTTGCGCAGCGGCAAGAAAGGAATTGCTGCGCTGACCTTGTTCGGGGATGTTGCAAAGGGTTGGTTAGCCGTGTTTCTGGCGATTCATTTTGCTCCCCCGGACGGTAACGTGCATTTATTGGAGGCCGCGGTTGCCTTGGCGGCTTTTATTGGGCACATCTTTCCCGTCTTCCACAAATTCAAGGGCGGCAAGGGTGTGGCGACCGCGCTGGGCGTATTGCTGGGCATCAACCCATGGATGGGCGTGGCTATTTTTGCAGCATGGTTGCTGGCGGCAACGGTTTTTCGCTATTCCTCCCTGGCTGCCTTGATTGCGGCCATCGCAGGCCCTGTTTTTGCACTGCTGATTCCCCTGCCGCTTGAATTGATCATCGCTACGGTCGTGATGACGCTGTTGTTGATCTGGCGTCACAAAAGCAACATTCGAAACTTGTTGGCGGGCAAGGAAAACAAGATCGGAAGCAAAAAGAAAGAAATTCACTCCGCGTAATTCAGTGCCTGCAAGTCCCAGCGCGGCTTCACGTTGAAGCGATAGTCGCGGCGGGCGTCCTGGTGCTGCAGACGCATCGCGCCGGCAAAGGCAATCATCGCGCCGTTGTCGGTGCAGAATTCCAAATCGGGATAGAACACCTTGCCGCCGCGCTGGCTGACGGCGGTCTGCAAACGTTCGCGCAACAGCCGGTTCGCGCCGACTCCGCCCGCCACCACCAGTTGGTGCAATTTGCACTGCTTCAGCGCGTTTTGTGCCTTGCTCACCAGCACATCGACGATGGCTTCCTGTGCGGCGTGCGCGATGTCGGCGCGGGTCTGCGGATCGGTTGGATTTTGTTGCGCCGCCAGCAGCACGGCAGTCTTCAATCCGCTGAAACTGAAATCGAGATCGCCGCTGTGCAGCATCGGACGCGGCAACCTGAACCGTCCAGGTACGCCGGTTTGCGCCAGTTTCGCCAGCAGTGCGCCGCCCGGATAATCCAGCCCAAGCAACTTGGCGCTTTTGTCGAATGCTTCGCCCGCGGCGTCATCCACAGATTCGCCGAGCAAGGTGTACCGGCCGACCCCGTCCACCCGCATGAGTTGGGTGTGTCCGCCGGAGACGAGCAACGCCACGAACGGGAATTTCGGCGCGGGATCCGACAAAAGTGGAGAGAGCAGATGACCCTCCAGATGATGCACGCCGATGGTGGGAAGGTTCAGGGAGTAAGCCAGAGCGCAGGCGATACTGGCGCCGACCAGAAGTGCGCCGGACAGCCCCGGCCCGCGCGTATAAGCGACCGCATCGATGTCGCGCAAGGTGCAACCGGCATTTTGCAGGGCACTGCGCAGCAATGGCAGTGCGTGCCGCACATGATCGCGCGAAGCCAGTTCGGGCACCACGCCGCCATATTCGTTGTGCAACGCGATCTGCGAATGCAATGTATGCGCGAGCAGGCCGCGCTCGCTGTGATATAGCGCGATACCGGTTTCGTCGCAGGAGGACTCGATGCCAAGGATGAGCGGATTCATGCGTTCATTGTAGTGAATCTGGTCGTGCGTATCGTATGAGCAGAGAATTATTTCCAGAATATTTCAATAAAGTATTGACGCAAAATTTTTGCTCCCTATAATGCGCGCCTCTTCGCTGTTGCGGAGTTGAAGCGAAGCAAATAAAGCAATGTGTTTGCGTGCGGTCGGAAATAGGATCGCGCTTCAGTAGCCAGAAATAAATAGTGTGAAATTAGGTTGACGTAAAATTTTTAGTCCCTATAATGCGCACCTCTTCGCTGCCACGGTGGTTGAAGAAAGCGGCAAAAAAGTTCTTTAAAATTCAAAATAAACAACCGATTAGTGTGGGTACGTGTGTAGCGGCAGGTTAGTATTGCCAAGGCAATGCTGATCGACTCGAGACATACAGAAGTACCTCGCACTGATCGAAGATACAGAAATGTAAATTCGCTTTGAGTGAGATCTGCGGGTTCGAAAGGACTTGCAAAAAAACAAGCTAGATTGAACTGAAGAGTTTGATCCTGGCTCAGATTGAACGCTGGCGGCATGCTTTACACATGCAAGTCGAACGGCAGCACGGGTGCTTGCACCTGGTGGCGAGTGGCGAACGGGTGAGTAATATATCGGAACGTATCCGGAAGTGGGGGATAGCTCGGCGAAAGCCGGATTAATACCGCATATGCCCTGAGGGGGAAAGTGGGGGACCGCAAGGCCTCACGCTTTCGGAGCGGCCGATATCGGATTAGCTAGTTGGTGGGGTAAGAGCCCACCAAGGCTACGATCCGTAGTGGGTCTGAGAGGATGATCCGCCACACTGGGACTGAGACACGGCCCAGACTCCTACGGGAGGCAGCAGTGGGGAATTTTGGACAATGGGGGAAACCCTGATCCAGCCATGCC
>NZ_BAAFRY010000023.1:0-37205 GCF_045866295.1 Ferrigenium sp. UT5 | reverse complement strand
GCATGAGTCTTCACTGCAACTTCGTTGTCCTCTCCGTGCAACAAGGCACGCAGCGACTGTCTGGCCAGCTTCGTTGTGTAGTTTAGCATGGGGGGTGCAGAACGTCCGCGAACCCGGACTTTCGTTACGGCGTAACGTGCTACGCGCATTAGCCCTCACTGCAACTTGCCGCTGGCGCGGCGGAACAAAATTTCAGGGAACCTCTAGAAATTCACTTTTACGGGATGAAGCGCAAGGAGCCGCGCAGCGAATGACGAGACATATCAAATGGATAGGCGAGGAATGAGCGAGCACGCGACACCGCGATTCGCCCGCAAAATGAATTTATAGAGGTTCCCTTCATTCTTCGCCGACTTGGACGCTGACACCCAGCGCCTTCCACTGCTTTGCTTCCGCCTGCAACGCGGTTTCGGTCAGGGGATTTTGCGCCAACCACCCTTCCTCCAGCGACAAGTAGAATTTCGTCCCGCTGAAGCGGCCTGTCAGCCGGGGCAGTACCGCCGCGCTGCGATTGCGGCAAAGCAGGGTCGCCAAACGCAGGGACATCACGAGCGCAAAGTCCTGCGCCTCGCGAATCTGGGAACGCAGTTTCTCCAATCCGCCGCGATGCGCGAGGGCCAGGAAACTCAGGCGCATCTGCTCTTTGCTGGAGAACCCGGGCATGTCGGCATTGGCCAGGATGTAGGCTGAATGCTTGTGGTAGCCGCTGTGCGCGACGCTGATCCCGATCTCGTGCAGCCGGGCAGCCCATTGCAAATACTGTTCGGTCACCTCGTCCAGCTGTTCGGCCAGAAACTGGCGGGCAAGCAAGACCGCCAGTTCGGCGACGCGCGCGGCCTGTTTGGGGGCTACATGGTAGCGACGCATGAACTCACGGACGGTCGCTTCGCGCATATCGTTGTGGGTGAAGCGGCCGAGCAGGTCATACAGCACGCCTTCGCGCAGCGCCCCCAGCGCCGGCTTCATGTGCGCAATCCCGAGCTCACAGAATGCCGCGTACATGATCGCGAAGCCGCCGGGCAACACGGGGATCCGTTCCGGCTTCAGACCTTGCAGTTCCAGCCTGTTCACATCTCCGGCCTTCAGCAATTGTGCGCGCAGCTTTTCCAGTCCCTCCCGCGTGATGCCTCCATTACTGTATCCGTTTTGCTCCAGGATGTCGCAAATCACGCGCGCGCTCCCGGACGACCCCAGCACCACATCCCAATGTTCGGCGGAGTAATCGGCCACAATCGTTTGCAATTCGTTGCGGGCGGCAAACTCGGCCTGTTTGAGACCGGATTTGGATATCTTGCCGTCGGCAAAATAGCGCGTGCTGAAACTGACGCAGCCCATGTACAGACTTTCCAACTGCGCGGGCTGCAACCCTTGGCCGATGATGAATTCGGTCGAACCCCCGCCGATATCCATCACCATCCGGCGTTCATCGGTACGCGGCAATCCCTGGGCGACACCCAGGTAAATCAGGCGCGCCTCTTCCCGTCCGGCGATGACTTCGATGGGAAAGCCGAGGGCGCGCTCGGCTTGTTTGAGGAATTCCGGCGCATTTTTGGCGACCCGCAACGAATTGGTGCCCACCGCGCGCACCGCCTCGGGCGGCAAACCGCGCAAACGCTCCCCGAACTTTTCCAGGCAGGACAAACCGCGTTGCTGCGCGGCCGCATCCAGCATCTTGTCTTCGTCCAGTCCGGATGCCAGTCTCACCGACTCGCGCAGCCCATCCAGCATATAAAGCTGGTCGTCCACCACCCGCGCAACCTGCAATCGGAAGCTGTTCGAGCCCAGGTCAACGGCGGCAATGAGCGGTTGTTGCACGGGAATGGTCGGCGGCGAATTACTGTTTGACTTCGCGCTCGATTTCCTCGACGGTCACATGGCGCACGTCGCGCCCCTTGACCATGTACACCACATACTCGGACATGTTCTTGGCATGGTCGCCGATGCGCTCGATCGCCTTCGCCACGAACAGAATCTCCAGCGAAGTGGAAATGGTGCGCGGGTCTTCCATCATGAACGTGATCAGATACCGCATGATGGAACGGAATTCCTCATCCACCAGCTCGTCCTGGCGCACCACCGTCGCCGCGGTGGCCAGATCCAGCCGCGCAAAGGCGTCCAGTGACTTGTGCAACATGTCGAGCGCGATTTCGGAGGCGCGCTTGATCTCGTTATAGCGCGGCAAATGCAGGCGCTCCTTCTGCGACAGCAGTTTCGCCATGCGCGCGATCTTTTCCGCCTCGTCGCCGATGCGCTCCAGGTCGGTGATGGTCTTGATCACCGTCATCACCATTCGCAAGTCGCCCGCCGCCGGCTGGCGCCGCACCAGAATGTGGTTGCAGCTCTCGTCAATCTCGACTTCCATCGCATTCACCCGATGGTCGTCCTCGATCACCCGGGTCATCAGCGCGACATCGCCATTGACCAGCGAATCGACGGCCAGGCGGATCTGGCTCTCGACCAGGCCGCCCATTTGCAATACGCGCGCGCGCACCGCCTCCAGTTCGGCATCGAATTGTTTTGAGGTGTGTTCGCTGTTGGCCATTTTTTTCTTCCGGATGAGGTCAATAAATACTGAATGCTAGTTTGCCGCGGTTAAATCTTTGTTACGCCGTCAGCGTCTGCACACCCTGAGGCGTGCCGAGCAGCAGGACATCGGCCCCGCGACGCGCGAACAGCCCGTTGGTGACCACGCCGGGCAACTGGTTGAGCAGGGTTTCCAGCTCGACCGGATTCATGATCTTGAGATTGTGCACGTCCAGGATGACGTTGCCGTTGTCGGTGACGAACCCCTCGCGCAGCTTCGGCTGGCCGCCGAGCTTGACCACCTCGCGCGCGATGTAGCTGCGCGCCATCGGGATCACTTCGATCGGCAGCGGGAACTTGCCCAGCACATCCACCAGCTTGCTGGCGTCGCACACACAAACGAATTTCCGGCTCGCCGCCGCGACAATCTTTTCACGCGTCAGCGCGCCTCCGCCGCCCTTGGTCATATGCATGTGGCGCGTGATTTCGTCCGCGCCGTCCACATACACCGGCAGATCGCCCGCATCGTTCAGCGACAGCACCTCGATCCCGTGCCCCTGCAAGCGCTTGGTCGAAGCTTCCGAGCTCGCCACCGCGCCGCGGATCTTGCCCTTGATCTTGGCCAGCTCGTCGATGAAGAAGTTGGCGGTGGAACCGGTCCCCACCCCCACAATGCAATCATTGGGCACATAGGCAATCGCCGCCTGGGCGACCGCGCGTTTCATATCGTCTTGAGTCATGCTCATAAGGTAACCTCTGCGTAATAAATTCCGGTCGTGCGCCCGATTATTGCAGGAATTCTTCCGTTTAGAAACACTCGCCCTTCCCAAACTCCGCTTTTCCATTTAGGATGCGCGCCTGCCGTGGGGGTGTAGCTCAGTTGGGAGAGCGTCTGGTTCGCAATCAGAAGGTCGTCAGTTCGATCCTGATCACCTCCACCACTATCCTCTTGGATGGTGCATCGCATGCAGTTTCTTCAATCTTTCCCTGGCCACGTGCGTATAGATCTGCGTGGTTGAGATATCCGAATGTCCCAGCAGCATCTGCACCACGCGCAGGTCGGCGCCGTGATTCAGCAGGTGGGTGGCGAAGGCATGGCGCAGCGTGTGCGGCGACAAGGGTTTGTCCATGCCGCCCTGCCTGGCGTGCTTTTTGATCAGATACCAGAACATCTGCCGCGTCATGCCTTCACCGCGATGCGTGACGAACAGGGCGTCGGTCAACTTTCCGGCGAGCAAAACCGGGCGTGCTTCCGCGAGGTAACGCCTGACCCAGTCCAGCGCTTCCTCGCCCAGCGGAACCAGGCGTTCCTTGCTGCCCTTGCCCATCACCCGGACCACCCCTTCGTTGAGACTGACTTGCATAATGAGCAAGCCGACCAGTTCGGATACGCGCAGGCCGCTGGCATACAGCACTTCCAGCATGGTGCGGTCGCGCATGCCCAGCGGCGTCTGCACATCGGGGGCGTTCAACAGCAGCTCGACATCTTCCTCGGTCAGGCTTTTGGGCAGACTGCGCGGCAACTTCGGTGTGGCGATTTGCAAAGTAGGATCGGTCGTGATCTTGTTCTGACGGAGCAGGTAGCGGAACAGGCGCTTGAGACTGGAGATGGCGCGCGAGGTCGAAGTCGCCTTGGCTTTCTGCCCCTGATACAGATAGGCCAGAAAATCCTGGAGGTCAGCGTGCGTGGCTGACAGTAATCCGCCCTCATGACATTGCGCCAACCAAACCGAAAATTTGTCCAGATCGCGCCGGTAACTTTCCAGCGTGTTGCGCGACAAGCCATCCTCCAACCACAGCGCGTCGCTGAATTCGTCCAGCAGCTCAGCGTCGCTCATGGGCCAGCAGCCACCGTTTGATGTTCAATGCATCTTCATCCCCGCGATGCATGAAACCTCCAAGGCCATTCTTGCCCACCACACGATGACAAGGAATGATGATGGGAATGGAATTGTTGCCGCACGCCTGGCCGACCGCACGCGCACTGGAGCCTATCCGCTTCGCCAGCTCGCCGTAGGTCACCGTCTCACCGCGCGGGATGTCCAGCATCGCCTGCCACACCAGACACTGGTGATGCGTACCGTCAAGCGTGAAAGGTAGGTCGAACTCGAAACTCGCATCGGCAAAATAAGCTGACAACTGATCGCAAATCTCCTGCGCCATCGGGCTGGCGGGCGCTAACGCCTTCATGTGCGAAGAGACGAACTCGACACCCAACAGATCCTCATCCGAACAACGGATGGCGAGCTTGCCGAAAGGCGCAGCGATGATGGCTTGGAATGTCATGGGCGCATGATAGCGGAAATGAAAACGACGAGAGTCGCGTAGTCACTCACTTTCGACAAACGCAGGCGACTGGATTCAACAACGCCCTTGAGCTTGACATACCGTGCAGGCCGAATACGAATTTTGAGCGGCCCTCACCGTCCATGAAGCGTCAGCTGATCAATTTCTTGCCCCGCAACGTCTCGATGATTTCCGGGATGACGCCCGGGTCGTCGATGGTGGAGGGCACGGTGTAGGGCTTGCCGTTGACGATGCCATTCAGCGTCTTGCGCAGGGTCTTGCCGGAGCGGGTCTTGGGCAGGCGTTTCAGGATGACCGAGTCCTTGTAGCAGGTGATGGCACCGATGGCTTCGCGCACGCGGTTGACCAGTTCTTTTTGCAGCATTGCTTCGTCAATGTTCACGCCGGATTTCAGCACCACCAGCCCCATCGGCACCTGACCCTTGAGATCGTCGTCGCGCGCGATGACCGCGCACTCGGCCACCGCCGGATGCGCGGCCACCACTTCCTCGATCTCGCCGGTGGAAAGACGATGGCCCGCCACGTTGATGACATCGTCCACGCGTCCCATCACGAACACGTAGCCATCGTCATCGATGTAGCCGCCATCACCGGTGGTGTAGTAGCCGGGCAGGAATTGCAGGTAGCTTTCGCGGAATTTGTTGTCGTCGCCCCAGATGCGGTTCATGCAGGCGGGCGGCAACGGCAATTTGATGGCGATGTAGCCCTGTTCGTTGCGCGCCATCTGCTTGCCGCTCTCGTCCAGGATGCGCACATCGAAGCCGGGCGTGGGCAGTGTCGAAGAGCCGAACTTGACCGGCTTCGGCTCCACGCCCCACAGGTTGGCGGTGATGCCCCAGCCGGTCTCGGTCTGCCACCAGTGATCGACCACGGTCTTGCCGCTCTTTTCGCTCAACCATTCCTGCGTCGGCGGGTCGAGGCGCTCGCCTGCAGAGAAGATGACCTGCAATTTCGACAGATCGTATTGCGCCATCAGTTTCGCGTCGGGGTCTTCCTTCTTCACCGCTCTGAAAGCAGTCGGCGCGGTGAAGAACGACTTCACGTTGTACTCCGAGATCACGCGCCACAGCGCGCCCGCGTCCGGCGTCATGATCGGTTTGCCTTCATAGACTATCGTGGTGCAGCCATGTAGCAGCGGCCCATAGACGATGTAGGAGTGGCCCACCACCCAGCCCACGTCCGAAGCGGCCCAGTACACATCGCCGGGCTCCACGTTGTAGATCGCCTTCATGCTGTAGTTGAGCGCCACCGCATGGCCGCCGTTTTCGCGCACCACGCCTTTGGGTTTGCCGGTGGTGCCGGAGGTGTAGAGAATGTACAGCGGGTCGCTGCCTTTGACCGGCGTGCAGCCGACCGCTTTCGATTTTTCCAGCAACGCTGACCAGTCGTGGTCGCGCCCCGCGACGAGTGTGGCGGCACATTGCGGGCGCTGCAAGATGACCACGCTCTGCGGTTTGTGTTTCGCCAGTTCAATCGCCTTGTCCACCAGCGGCTTGTACTCGATGACCTTCTTCACCTCGATGCCGCAAGAAGCGGTGAGGATGACCCTGGGCGCAGCGTCGTCGATGCGCAGCGCCAGTTCCGGCGGCGCGAAACCGCCGAACACCACCGAGTGGATGGCACCCAACCGTGCCACGGCCAGCATTGAAATCACGGCTTCCGGAATCATCGGCATGTAGATGATGACGCGGTCGCCCTTGACCACGCCGAGGTCGGCCAGCATCCCGGCGGTGCGCGCGACCTGGTCGGTCAGCTCCGCATAGCTGATCTGCTTCTTGGTGTCGGTGACGGGAGAGTCATAGATGATCGCGGTCTGCGCGCCGCGTCCGTTCTTCACGTGATGATCGAGCGCCATGTAGCAGGTGTTCATCTCGCCGTTGGCGAACCAGTGGCCGATGCCGTCGGCGTCCTTGCTCAATATCTGCTGCGGGAATTTGTACCACGGGAGCAACTTGGCCTGGTCTCCCCAAAATCCCTCGGGGTCTTTCATCGAACGGTCATACTCGGTCTGGTAGCTCATCTCGACTCCTCCTTCGTTTTCGTCATTCCGGCGCAGGCCGGAATCCAGTCAATCAAATAATGACCTTGCGTAGCAAGGACAACCCCCAAAGGCATGTTGAAAAAAACCACTGGATTCCGGCCTGCGCCGGAATGACGTGGTTAATTTCAATTGATACAGAACATCTCCACGAACTCGTTGACCGGCGTTGCTTCCAGTTTCTGCTTGTCCAGGCACAGCGCCATGATCTGCTGGCAGCGCGCCTCGGGGAAGCGGGTGCGCAGATTGTCGAGGAACTTCTGCTCCAGCACCGGGATGCCCTCGGCGCGGCGGCGGCGGTGGCCGATGGGATATTCCACCGCGACTTTTTCCGTGCTGCTGCCGTCCTTGAAGAACACCTGGATGGCGTTGGCGATGGAACGCTTGTCGGCTTCCAGGTATTCGCGCGTGTAGCGGGCATCTTCCACCACTTCCATCTTGCCGCGCAGTTCGTCGATGATGGGATTGGCAGCATGGAAGCTGTCCTCGTAGTGCTCCGCCACCAGGTCGCCGAAGGCCAGCGGCACCGCCACCATGTACTGGATGCAGTGGTCGCGGTCGGCGGGATTCGCCAGCGGGCCGACCTTGGAGATGATGCGGATGGCCGACTCGTGGGTGGTGATGACGATCTTCTGGATATCCTTCAGTCTGTCTTTGACTAAAGGATGCAGGCGCACCGCCGCTTCGCACGCCGTCTGCGAATGGAACTCGGCGGGAAAGGAAATCTTGAACAAGATATTTTCCATCACATAGCTGGCGTAGGGCTGGTTCAGCGCGAACTTGCGCTCCGCTTCCGGCTTGATTTTCTGATCCTTGTTGGTCTTGGAAAACAGAACATCGTAGAAGCCCCATTGCGGCGCGGTCAGCACGCCGGGGATGCCCATCTCGCCCGCCATCGTCATCATCGAAAGGCGCACCGCGCGCGAAGTGGCATCGCCCGCAGCCCAGGACTTGCGCGAGCCGGCGTTGGGTGCATGGCGATAGGTGCGCAGCGACTGTCCATCGACGAAAGCTTGCGAAACTGCATCGATCACCTGCGCCTCGCTGCCGCCGAGCATGCGTGTTACGACAGCGGCGGACGCGACCTTAACCAGCACCACGTGATCCAGACCGACGCGGTTGAAACTGTTCTCCAGCGCCAGCACGCCCTGAATCTCGTGCGCCTTGATCATCGCGGTGAGCACTTCGCGCACGGTCAGCGCGGGCTTGCCCTCGGCCGCGCGGCAACGCGACAGGTAATCCGCCACGGCGAGGATGCCGCCCAAATTGTCGGAAGGATGGCCCCACTCGGCGGCCAGCCAGGTGTCGTTGTAATCCAGCCAGCGCACCATCGCGCCGATGTCCCACGCCGCCTTGACCGGATCGAGCTCGTGCGACGTGCCGGGCACGCGCGCGCCGTGGCGCACCGTGGTGCCGGGAACGAGGGGACCCAGATGCTTGGTGCACTCGGGGAAACGCAGCGCCAGCAGGCCGCAGCCCAGCGTGTCGATCAGACAGTTGCGCGCGGTGTCGTAGGATTCGCTGGATTTGATGTCGAAGCTGCATACATATTTCGCGATGTCCACCAGCACCTGGTCAGGCGCGGGGCGGTTGTTCATTTCTACATTGGCGCTCATGCATCTTTCCTTTATCAGTATTGTGTGGGTCGGACTTCAGTCCGACATCAAGCCGGATGAAGGGCGATGTCGGGTTGAAACCCGACCTACAATTGGCCACAAAACCATGACCTGTTAACGCTTCTCGATCGGCACCCAGGCCAGGTTTTCCGGCCCGACATAGTTCGCGCTGGGGCGGATGATCTTGCCGTCGGCGCGCTGTTCCATCACGTGCGCGCCCCAGCCGGTGACGCGCGAGATCACGAACAGCGGGGTGAACATGTTGGTGGGCACGCCCATCTGGTTGTACGACACGGCAGAGAACCAATCCAGATTCGGGAACATCTTCTTCAAGTCCCACATCACCGACTCCAGCCGGGCGGCGATGTCGAACATCAGCGTGTTGCCGTTTTCTTCGGATAATTTCTTTGCCACGCGTTTGATCACTTCGTTGCGCGGGTCAGAGATGGTGTACACCGGATGGCCGAAGCCGATGACGATTTCCTTGCGTCCCACCCGTGCGCGGATGTCGGCTTCCGCTTCGTCGGCACTTTGGTAGCGGCTCTGGATGCGGAACGCTTCTTCGTTGGCGCCGCCGTGCTTCGGCCCGCGCAAGGCGCCGATGGCGCCGGTGATGCAGGAGTAGATGTCGGAATTGGTACCCGCGATCACGCGCGCGGTGAAGGTGGAGGCGTTGAACTCGTGCTCGGCGTACAGGATGAGCGAGGTGTGCATTGCGCGCACCCAGGAAGCTTTGGGTGGCGTGCCATGCAACAGATGCAGGAAGTGCCCGCCGATGGAATCGTCGTCCGTCTCCACGGCGATGCGTTTGCCGGAAGTGCTGAAGTGATGCCAATACACCAGCATCGAACCGAAGCAGGCCAGCAGGCGGTCGATGATCTCCCGCGTTTGGGCGGGATCGTGTTTTTCGGATTCCTGTTCCACCGTGCCCAGCACCGAGCAACCGGTGCGCATCACGTCCATCGGGTGCGCGTTGGCGGGCAAAGCTTCCAGCGCCTGCTTCACGGCTTGCGGCAGACTGCGTAGTGATCTTAATTTTTTCTTGTAGGCTTTCAGCTCGGCAGCGGTGGGCAAGTTGCCGTGGATCAGCAGATGCGCGATCTCTTCGAACTCCGCCTGCTCGGCGAAATCAAGAATGTCATAGCCGCGATAGTGCAGGTCGTTGCCGGTGCGACCCACGGTGCAGATCGCGGTGTTGCCGGCCACGGTGCCGGAAAGGGCGACCGATTTCTTGGGCTTGGGTAGGGTTGATTCTTCTGCCATGTTGCGCTCCCTTAAATAAAATTCATTTGGTCATACTTTTCAAATTCAGGGTGGAGTTGTGATTTCAATTGTTCCCCCACCCTCAGTCCCTCCCCCGATGGGAGAGGGAAGCAAAGCAATGCAAAGCCCTTCTCCCTCCGGGGGAAGGGTTGGGATGGGGGAATCCTCTGAATCATTCTGCCCCCTTCTCGGCAAACAGGCGGTCGAGCTGCTGCTCGAATTTGTGATAGCCGAGATAGTCGTAAAGCTCCATGCGCGGCTGCATGTCGGCGATGACGTTTTGTTGCGAGCCGTCGGCGAGGATGTGCTGATACACCTTCAGCGCCGTCTTGCTCATGGCGCGGTAGGCCGACAGCGGATACAGCACCAGCTTCACCCCCACGCCCGCCAGCTCCGTCGTATTGAAAATCGGCGTTGCGCCGAACTCGGTGATGTTGGCCAGCACCGGGACATTCACCGCGCGGGTGAATTCTGCATATTGCTCCAGCGTGGTAATCGCCTCGGGGAAGATCATGTCCGCACCTGCTTCGACGCAGGCCTGTGCGCGCTCGATGGCTGATTGCATGCCTTCCACCGCCAGCGCGTCGGTGCGCGCCATGATGACGAAGCTGCTGTCCACGCGCGCGTCCACCGCCGCCTTGATCCGGTCCGCCATCTCGTCCTGGCTGACGATTGCCTTGTTCGGGCGGTGGCCGCAACGTTTCTGCATCACCTGGTCTTCGATGTGGAAACCGGCCGCGCCGGCCTGCGCCACCTCGCGTGTGGCGCGCGCGATATTGAAGGCGCCGCCCCAGCCGGTGTCGATGTCCACCAGCAAGGGCAAATTGCTGACCGCCGTGATGCGGCGCGTGTCCTCGCACACGTCATGCAAGGTCGTGATGCCGAGGTCGGGAATGCCGAGCGAAGAAGCTGCCACGCCGCCGCCGGAAAGATACAGCGCCTTGTGCCCGCTTTTTTCCGCAAGGATGGCGCAGTAGGCGGTGACGGCGCCGACGACTTGCAAAGGTGAGTTCTCTTTGATTGCCTGGCGCAGTTTGTTGCCCGGAGTGCTGGAGGTATGCATGGGTGTTTCCTTTCTTTCTTTTGTGGGTCGGGTTTCAACCCGACGCTGTTTGTCAGGCTGAAGTCTGACTCGCCTCTTCTTCATCAATCATTTCGCTGATGCTTTTCCACGCCCCCTGGATATGGCGGCGCATCAGCAGCTCAGCCAGTTCGCCGTCGCGCTGTTCCAGTGCGGCGACGATCTGGCGGTGCTGTTGCAATGCGGGTTTGGTGCGGGCGGCCTTGCGGCTGGTGCGGTAGCGGCACATCCGCAGCAGTTGGTATTGTTCGTTGCCGAGCAGGTCCATCAGCATCTGGTTGCGGCTACCGCGCGCGATCTGGTAATGGAAATCAAGGTCGCCCTCGCTCTGCGAATAGACTTTGCCGTCTGTTTTTTTGATTTGTGCTTCGTGCTGGTCGAGCAGCTTGCCCAGTTGGAATATTTCCGCATCGGTCATCTGCGTGGCTGCAATACGGCAGGCCATGCCTTCCAGCGCTTCGCGCACACCATACAGATCGGAGAGGGTCTGGCGATCCAACACCACCACGCGGGCGCCGACGTTGGGGATGCGCTTTACCAGACGCATGCCTTCGAGGTGGCGCAAGGCTTCGCGCAACGGGCCGCGCCCCATGCCAAAACTTTCGGCAAGCTCCGCCTCGTTCAGCTTCTGTCCTTGTGCCAGTTCGCCTGTCACGATGCTGTGCGCCAGGCGGCGCGTGGCGAGATCGGACAAGGTGCCGGGTTTTGTTGCGTCAATCAGCATGGATACATCCTAGATTGTCGACAAAGTAATGAAATCCTAGCACCAAAATAAGCAATAAGTGCAAGTAATCTAACTTATGTCGACAAAAATGGTATTCCGGAGCGAAGGTAGGAAGCGCACAAAATGAAGAAATTGGGGGGGTTGGCAGTGTTGCGGGGCGAGCGGCTGCTACGCAGTAACCGGTCGCAGCTCCCGGTCTGACACGGCAGGAGGATTCAACCCTCTGTCGGGTTAAAACCCGACCCACAGAAAGCAGCAGGGGTTTGTGGGTCGGACTTCAGTCCGACGCGGCAGGAGGATTCAACCCCTTGTCGGGTTAAATTCAGACCACATTCGGTTACCTTCTGCGGTAGGTGACGAAGTGGTAGTCCAGCGGCTGCGGTACGGTTTGCGAGCGAATCTCGCGCGAAGATTCCGCCCATGCGTTTTTGTCGAAGTCGGGGAAGCGGGCATCCCCTTCGACCGCCTGCTGGATCTCGGTAATGTAAAGCGTGTCCGCCAGATTCAGGGATTGCGCATAGATGTCGGCGCCGCCAACGATAAAAATTTCAGGATCGTCGGTGCAGGCCGCGACCGCTTCTGGCAGTGAATGCGCGATCAGGCATCCTTCAATCTTCAGATTCCGATCGCGGGTGACCACCACCGTGGTGCGCCCCGGCAACGGCTTGCCGATGGAGTCAAAGGTCTTGCGTCCCATGATCAGGTGGTGCCCCATGGTCAGCGCCTTGAAATGTTTCAAATCTTCCGGGCAGCGCCAGGGCAGTGAGTTGTTGATGCCGATGGTGCGGTTCTGCGCCATCGCGACGATGAGCGAGAGCTTGCTCATACCGCGACCGGTGCCTTGATGGCGGGGTGCGGGTCGTAGCCTTCCAGGGTGAAATCCTCGAATTTGAAGCCGAAGATGTCTTTTGCATCGGGATTGATCTTCATGGTCGGCAGCGCGCGCGGTTCGCGCGACAGTTGCGTTGCTGCCTGTTCCAGATGGTTGGAATAAAGGTGCGCGTCGCCGAAGGTGTGCACGAAGTCGCCGGGCTGCAAATCGCACACCTGTGCCATCATCAGGGTCAGCAGCGCGTAGGAAGCAATGTTGAACGGCACGCCGAGGAAGATGTCGGCGCTGCGCTGGTAGAGCTGGCAGGATAATTTTTCATCGGCCACGTAGAACTGGAAGAAGGCGTGGCAGGGCGCCAGCGCCATCTGGTCCAGCTCGCCCACGTTCCACGCCGAGACGATGATGCGGCGCGAATCGGGATTGTTCTTGATTTGTTCCACCGCGACTTTGATTTGATCGATGACGCGACCGTCAATGGCCTGCCAAGAGCGCCATTGCTTGCCGTACACCGGGCCGAGATTGCCCTGTTCGTCCGCCCATTCGTCCCAAATTTTGACGCCGTTATCCTTGAGATATTTGATGTTGGTGCTGCCCTGCAGGAACCACAGCAGCTCATGGATGATGGATTTCAGGTGGCACTTCTTGGTGGTGACCAGCGGAAAACCTTCCTGCAAATTGAAGCGCATCTGGTAGCCGAACACGCTGGTGGTGCCGGTGCCGGTGCGGTCGGATTTCTTTGTCCCGTGCGTAAGGACGTGCTGCATCAGATCGAGATATTGGCGCATGGGGTAGCCCGTATAATCGCGGCGTTCATTGACTAAATTCGAGGCCGCAATGCTAGCACAACTGACCTATTCCCAGACCCAGCATGCCGGCGACCACCTGCTGGTGCTGTTGCCAAAAACCAAGACATTTCCCAAGGATGTCACGCACGGCGCGTTGCTCGCTGCCGTACTCAAGCGCCGCGACATGAAGGCCGATGCATTGGCAAAGTCGCCGGTTGCGGCGAACGCGGCGGATGGCACGCTGGTGGCTTGGGCGATGCTGGACTTTGACCAGGACACTTTCGTGTTGCAGACGCAAGTACGCAAAGCCTTGCAGTTGCTGCTGGAAGAACAACCGAAGGTTATCGCCATCGCGGTGAACGGCGATGCCGCGCAGCGCCAGCACATGGCGGAGCTCGCAGTGTACGGAGCGTGGGTGAACGGCGCGCTGCTGCCGGTGCGCAAGAAGAAGGATGAACGCAAGTCGTTGCAGAAAATCTTGCTGATTGGCGAGGTGGACAAAAAGCCGTTCGATGCCTTGCGCGCACAAGCGGCCGGCAACCTGCTGTGCCGCGAACTCACCGTGCTGCCGCCGAACGAATTGACGCCGGGCGCATACCGGCAACGGGTGAAAAAACTGGCAACAGAAAACAAGTGGCAGCACGAAGAATTCGACATGAAGGCGCTGCACAAGCTGGGTGCGGGTGCCTTCATCGCGGTGGCACAGGGCAGCTACAGCGACGATGCGGCCATCGTGCATCTTTCCTGCCGGCACCCGAAGGCGAAGCAAACGGTCGCGCTGGTCGGCAAGGGCATCTGCTTCGACACCGGCGGTCACAACCTCAAGCCGTCGCGCTCCATGTACAACATGCACACCGACATGAACGGCTCGGCGGTTGCGCTGGGTATCCTGCTGGCCGCGACCCAACAAAAATTGCCGTTGAACATCGACTGCTGGCTGGCCATCGCGCAGAACCATATCGGCCCCCACGCATTCAAGCAGAATGACATCGTCACGGCGCTGAACGGCACCACCATCGAGATCGTGCACACCGACGCCGAGGGCAGGATGGTGCTGGCCGACACGCTCACCCTCGCGTCGCGCGCCAAGCCTGATCTGATGCTGGATTTCGCCACGCTGACCGGCAGCATGAAGTCTGCGCTGGGACATCGCTATGCCGGGGTGCTGGGCAACCGTGCCGGGTTGTTGCAGCGTGCCGTGGAGGCGGGTCGGCAGACCGGTGAACGACTGTGTGCCTTTCCGCTGGATGAGGATTACGAAACTGAACTGGAATCCAAAGTCGCCGACATCAAGCAATGTTCGCCCGACGGCGAAGCCGACCACATCCTTGCCACGCGTTTCCTGTTGCGCTTCGTGGAACACGACACGCCGTGGCTGCACGTCGACTTGTCCGCCTGCCGCTGTCCGGGCGGGCTGGGCTCGGTCGGCACGGAAGTGACAGGCTTCGGCGTGGGCTGGGGACTGGCGATGCTGGCAGGGCGCTAAAATCCACCCCCAAACGGTGTGTTCCGGACGTCAATCGCCCCTGTGATGCACGCCTTGGTTGTGTCCTGGTGGTCTCTTGAAATTTTGCGATTTTTTTGATTTTTGTCAATTTAGCCAACACCCGCCCTCGTTAACATGCCGCCTCCGTTCAATCAAAAAAGGGAGAGAGTTATGCGTAATAAGGTTCTGGTTGCAATGCTGGCTACCGCAGGTCTGTTGTCGGCTCCGGTCGTACAGGCCGAAGAGGGCGTGTTCATGGTTCGCGCGCGCGCGCTGTATGTCGATTTCAGCAATGGTCAAAATAACTTGCCCATTAATGTCGAGGCGGACAATCGCTGGATTCCGGAAGTGGACTTCAGCTATTTCATTACCCCGAACATTGCCGCCGAACTGGTGCTGACGACCCCGCAAAGTGTCGATATCAAGAATGATGGAACCAAGCTGGGATCGGTTCGGGCCTTGCCGCCTTCGTTGCTCTTGCAGTACCACGTTACCGAGTTGGGGGCGTTCAAACCCTATGTTGGTCTGGGCCTGAATTACACCATTTTCAGCAGCCGCAACGTGGGCACAACGGCACGCGTGGACAGTTCCAGCCTGGGTCTGGCCGCTCAAGTCGGCGCTGACTACATGCTCGACAAAAACTGGGGGATCAACGCGGACCTCAAGTACATTCAGATGGATACCAAAGTCAAGGCGGGCGGAAGCTCGATCGGCACGCTTGATCTGAACCCGATCACGGTCGGCGCCGGCGTCACGTATCGGTTCTAAACCCGCACGCGCAAGTGCAATAAAATGGGCGCCCGCGGGCGCCCATTTTATTGGTCAGCAAGACCTGCGCACGATTCGGATGCATGGCACACGGGGCGATGTGCCTTTACGGCACATCAGGCACCCGCACACCGCGCAATCCCCTACTCGAATCGCGTCGCAGGTGCGATTACATCATGCCGCCCATACCTCCCATATCACCACCGCCCATACCGCCGGCTGGTTTTTCTTCTGGCAACTCGGCAACCATGCAAGCCGTGGTCAGCATCAGACCTGCGATGGATGCCGCATGTTGCAAGGCGGTCCGGGTCACCTTGGTGGGGTCAACCACACCCATCGCCATCATGTCGCCGTACTCGCTGCTGGCGGCGTTGTAGCCGAAGTTCCCCTTGTTTTCCAGCACTTTGTTGACGACTACAGAGGGCTCATCACCCGCGTTCGCCACGATGGCGCGCAATGGCGCTTCCATCGCGCGCAACACGATGGTGATGCCCGCGTCCTGGTCATGGTTGTCCCCCTTGAGGGTTGCAACCGCAATCTTGGCACGCAACAGCGCAACGCCGCCGCCCGCCACGATTCCCTCTTCAACGGCCGCACGAGTGGCATGCAAGGCATCGTCAACACGGTCTTTCTTCTCTTTCATCTCGACTTCGGTCGCCGCGCCCACCTTGATGACCGCAACGCCGCCCGCCAACTTGGCTTTGCGTTCCTGGAGCTTTTCCTTGTCGTAATCGCTGGTTGATTCTTCGATCTGCTTATTGATCTGGGTGATGCGCGACTGGATCAAATCTTCCTTGCCTGCGCCATCAACGATGATGGTGTTTTCCTTGCCAACTTCGATGCGCTTGGCTTGACCCAGTTCTTCCAGCGTGGCCTTCTCCAGTGTCAGACCCACTTCTTCGGCAATCACGGTGCCCCCGGTCAGGACTGCAATGTCTTCCAGCATCGCCTTGCGTCGATCGCCGAACCCGGGCGCCTTGACCGCGACGGTTTTCAGAATGCCCCGGATATTGTTCACCACCAGGGTTGCCAAGGCCTCTCCATCCACATCTTCAGCGATGATCAGCAGCGGACGCCCCGCTTTTGCCACCTGTTCCAAGATCGGGAGCAAATCGCGAATGTTGGAGATTTTCTTGTCGTGCAACAAAATGAACGGATTATCCATTGCGACGATCTGCTTATCCGCGTTATTGATGAAGTACGGGGACAGGTAGCCACGGTCGAATTGCATCCCTTCGACGACGTCCAACTCGTTATCCAAAGACTTGCCATCTTCAACCGTGATGACACCCTCTTTCCCGACTTTTTCCATCGCGTCGGCGATGATCTTGCCGATGCTTGCATCAGAATTGGCAGAGATGGAAGCCACTTGGGCGATTTCGGTCGAGGTGGCACACGGCTTCGAAATCTTCTGCAATTCACTCACGGCAGCAACGACAGCCTTGTCGATCCCACGCTTCAGATCCATCGGGTTCATGCCGGCTGCCACAAATTTCATGCCTTCCTGCACAATGGAGTGCGCCAGAACAGTCGCTGTCGTGGTTCCGTCACCGGCAACATCCGATGTCTTGGAAGCGACTTCCTTGAGCATCTGTGCGCCCATGTTCTCGAACTTATCTTTCAGTTCGATTTCTTTTGCCACGGACACGCCGTCCTTGGTGATGTGCGGAGCGCCGTACGAACGCTCCAACACCACGTTACGGCCTTTGGGCCCCAGCGTGACCTTAACTGCCTCGGCCAAAATGTTGACGCCCGAAACCATCTTGGCGCGTGCTGCATCGTGGAATTTTACGTCTTTAGCTGCCATGTCTTAATCTCCTGAATTCGTTGAATGCTCAAGCTTCGATGATGCCGATGATGTCGTCTTCGCGCATTTGCAGCAGCTCGACACCGTCCATCTTGAAAGCCTGGCCGGAATACTTGCCGAACAACACTTTGTCGCCGACTTTGACGTTCATCGGACGAACCTTGCCGTCGTCGCCGATCTTGCCGTTGCCGACCGCAACGATTTCGCCCTGATCAGGCTTTTCAGCCGCAGCGTCGGGAATCACGATTCCGGACGCGGTTTTGCGCTCTTCCTCCATGCGCTTGACGATGACGCGATCATGCAAAGGACGAATCTTCATGCTTTTTCTCCTAAATCCAATGGGTTATTTAAACACCAAAGCGGAATGCTTGGCACTCTACTCTGGCGAGTGCTAATAGTAAGGGCTGGTATCCGTAATTTCAATAGCGCATCCGAAATATGTGTCAGCCCCCAACGATCCAATTAGCCCAATTTGACTGGATTTCTGTTGGCGTGCGTTTAAAACCGAGCACCTGGATTGTGCAACATGTCAATCAGCGTCCAGTTGTTTCCACTTTATCGGTTGGCTGAGTTGAAATTTTTGCAACATCGGTAGAGCAGTATTGAGAAGAAAATGCCCGCCCCCGCATAAAGCGGGAAGCGGGCATCAGCCGTGTTACCGGGGCGTGCTTACTTCTTCCCGAACTGCCCCAGCTTGCGCCATGTCTCCAGCAAGGTGTCCGGGTTGAGCGACATGGTCTGGATGCCGATCTCCATCAGCCATTGTGCGAAGTCGAAGTGGTCGGAGGGACCCTGGCCGCAGATGCCGACGTATCTACCCTTGCGGTTGCAGGTCTCGATGGCCATCTTGAGCAAGGCTTTCACGGCATCGTCGCGCTCGTCAAAGCGGTCCGCGACCAGGCTGGAGTCACGATCCAGACCGAGCGTGAGTTGCGTCAGGTCGTTGGAGCCGATAGAGAAGCCGTCGAAGTATTCGAGGAACTGCTCCGCCAGCAAGGCGTTGGAGGGGATCTCGCACATCATGATGAGACGCAGGCCATTCACGCCGCGCTTCAATCCGTTCTTCTCCAAGGTGGCGACGACTTCGCGTGCCTCACCCACGGTACGCACGAAGGGGATCATCAGCTCGACGTTGGTGTAACCCATCTTTTCGCGCACCCGCTTCATGGCGCGGCATTCGAGTTCGAAACAGTCGCTGAAGTTGGCGGCAACGTAACGCCCAGCACCACGGAAGCCGATCATCGGATTCTCTTCCACGGGTTCGTACAGTTCGCCGCCGATCAGCTTGCGGTACTCGTTCGATTTGAAATCGGACAGGCGCACGATGACCTTCTTCGGCCAGAACGCCGCCGCCAGGGTGGAGACCCCTTCGGCGATCTTTTCCACATAGAACTCGACCGGATCGGCATAACCGGCAGCGCGCTGCATCACGGCCTCGTGGATTTTGCCGGGCAGCTTGTCGTATTCCAGCACCGCTTTGGGGTGGATGCCGATGAGGTTGTTGATGATGAATTCGAGCCGGGCGAGACCGACTCCAGCAGACGGCAATTGCGCGAACTCGAACGCCAGCGTGGGGTTGCCCACGTTGAGCATCAGCTTGACGGGAATGGCGGGTAACGCGGCCTCATCATGTACCACCACCTCGAACGGCAGCTTGCCGTGATAGACGAAACCGGTGTCGCCCTCGGCACACGAGACCGTGACCTCCTCGCCGTCCTGCAAGGCAGTGGTGGCATGGCCGCAACCCACGATGGCGGGGATGCCCAACTCGCGCGCGATGATGGCGGCATGGCAGGTGCGCCCGCCGCGGTTGGTGACGATGGCGGACGCCTTCTTCATCACCGGCTCCCAGTTGGGGTCGGTCATGTCGGTGACCAGCACATCGCCCGCTTGCACCTTGTCCATTTCGGCCGGGCTGGCGACGATGCGCACGCGACCCGCGCCGATCTTCTGGCCGATGGCGCGCCCTTCCACCAGCACGTCGCCGCGTTGCTGCAAACGGTATTTTTCGCTGCTGCCGGCGGCTGCATTGGACTTCACCGTCTCAGGGCGCGCTTGCAGGATGTACAGCTTGCCATCGAGACCGTCCTTGCCCCACTCGATGTCCATCGGACGACCGTAGTGTTTTTCGATTGACATGGCGTAGCGCGCCAGCTGCAACACGTCTTCGTCGGTCAGCGAGAAACGACGCTGGTCGGCGACGGGCACAGGCTCGACGCGGCATGAACGCCCCGCGGAGCGCTGCTCGTCGAACACCATGCGTTGCTGTTTGGAACCCAGACCACGGCGGATGACCGCAGGAAAGCCTGCCGCCAGTTGCTGTTTGTGCACGTAGAACTCGTCCGGGTTCACCGCGCCTTGCACCACCATCTCGCCCAGCCCATATGACGAGGTGATGAACACGGCATCGCGGAAACCGGATTCGGTATCCATGGTGAACATCACGCCGGATGCGCCCAAGTCGGAACGCACCATGCGCTGGATGCCGGCCGACAAGGCGACATCGGCGTGGGTGAAATCCTTGTGCACGCGATAGGAGATGGCGCGGTCGTTGTAGAGCGAAGCGAACACCTCGCGGATGGCGTGCAGGATGTTGTCGATGCCGTGGATGTTGAGGAAGGTCTCTTGCTGTCCGGCGAACGAAGCATCGGGCAAATCTTCTGCGGTGGCGGAGGAGCGCACCGCGAAGCTGCCTTCACCTTCGGCAACCAGCTTTTCGTAGTGGGTGCGGATTTCCTGTTCCAGTTGCGCGGGCAACGGCGCTGCCACGATCCAGTTGCGGATAATGCGTCCGGCTTCGGCCAACGCCGAAACATCCTCGATGTCCAGCTTGGAGAGCTTCTCCTCGATGCGCTTGTCCAGTCCGCCATGCGCCAGAAAGTCGCGGTAAGCCTGCGCCGTGGTGGCAAAACCGCCAGGCACATGCACCCCGGACGAGCTCAAATTCGAGATCATTTCGCCGAGCGAGGCGTTCTTGCCCCCGACCTGTGGAATGTCGGCGATGCCCAGGCGTTCAAATGGAATGACGTACGGCTGCATGTTGTTCTCCCTCGTTAAAAAATGTGGTGGGTCGGACTTCAGTCCGACATGTCGGGTCACCCCGCAGGGGTTATTGCTCCCTTGTGGTGAAACCCGACCTACCCTTTATGCTCGCAGTGTCCCGCGCAATGGTTGCCACAACCGCCGCAGCCTTCCTTGCCGTCCTCGCGCAAGAGGCCGAATTCCGGATGACGCGCGGCATACTGCCGTGCCGCAGTCTGCACGCCGATCCAGGCAAACACCAGGGCGAGCAGGACGAGGATGGTCAGCGCGTAGGTCATCGCGACACTCCCACGCCGCCAAAACCCATGAACGCCAGCGACAGTAAGCCGGCCATCATCAGCGCCAGCGCCGTGCCCTGCATCACGTCCGGAATGTTGGACAGTTTCAGGCGTTCGCGCACCCCTGCCATCAGCAGCAGCGCCAGCGAAAAACCGGTGCCGCCGCCCAGGCTGAACACGACCGCCTGGCCCAGATCGTAGCCGCGCGCGGTCTGGAACAAAGCCACACCGAGGATGGCGCAGTTGGTGGTGATCAGCGGCAGATAGATGCCCAGCGCGCGGAACAGCGACGGCGAGAATTTTTTCAGCACCATCTCCACCAGTTGCACGGCGGACGCGATCACCACGATGTAGGCGATCAGGCGCAGGAATTCCAGACCGAAATGGGTCAGCAACACATTGAGCGCGTAGCTGCAAAGCGAGGCGACCAGCATCACGAAACTGGTGGCGATGCCCATCGGCACGGCCGTTTCCAGCTTGGCCGAAACCCCGAGGAAAGGACACAGGCCGAGGAACATCGCCAGCACGAAGTTGCTCGACAGCACGGTGATGATGAAAATCTGTGCCAGCGATTCATGCTCCATCATGGCCTCCTTTTCCGGCCATCCGGCGCAGTGCCGCATCCGCCCCCGCAGGCTGCAACGATGGCCTTTCTCCTTCGCTTCCTCTGCCGCTTGCGGGAGAGGATTGAGGAGAGGGTTTCCCCGGAAGCGGACGTCTCCTTTTGGCCAGCCACGCGAACAATAACAGCCAGCCCCCCAGCACGAAGAAACCGCCGGGCGGCAGCACCATCACCACCCACGGCTGGAAATGTTCGCCGAACAGGCTGAAGCCGAACAGTTTGCCGGTGCCAAGAATCTCACGCACGCTGCCCAGCGCAAGCAGGCCCAGGGTGAAACCGATGCCCATCCCCAGCGCGTTGAGCACGGCGGGCAGCAGGGGGTGTTTGGCCGCGTGCGCTTCGGCGCGGCCGAGGATGATGCAATTCACCACGATCAGCTGGATGAAGGCGCCCAGCGCTTCATACAGGGCGAGGCTGACTGCCTGGATGAGGTAATCGACCAGGGTGACAAAGGTGGCGATGATCACGATGTACGTCGCGATGCGCACTTCCTTCGGCACGAAATGGCGCAACAGGGAGATCAGGGCGCAGGAGCTTACCAGCACGAACACGGTGGCCAGCCCCATCCCCAGCGCGTTGAACCCGGACACGGTCACGGCCAGGGTCGGACACATGCCGAGCACCATCACGAACACCGGGTTCTGACGCCAGATGCCCTCCAGGAATTGTTCCAGATGGGTCGGCTGGTTCATGCGCGTGCTCACTTCGCGGCTCCCTCGCTTTTTACTTGCTCCAGCCGGGGCAGCAGCAGCGGCAGCAAACGCTGCGCACTGTCGTTGATGCCGCGCCCGATCGCCTTGGACGAGATGGTTGCGCCGGAGATGGCATCGATCTCCCACGCAAAACGCTTGGTGCCGTGCTTGACCGCGCGCACGGCGTGCGCCAGTCCCTGCCCGTCCTCCGCCAGCGTCAGATCAAGGCTGTCAAAATTGGCGAGGAAGTCGGCGTCGCTGGCGACATTGTCGCCGATTCCAGGCGTTTCCTTCATCTGGATCACGCGGATGCCGAAGATGCATTCGCACGCCGGACGATAGCCGTACAGCACGCGCACCGTGTCCGCATAGCCGCGCGCACCGCCCTCGGCGGCGATGGCCTGCAACTCTCCTGCGGCATTGTAAGCGGCATGGAAGCGCACCGCGCCGGACACCTGGGTCTGGCCGGCGCGCTGGAGGCCGGCCGGCGTGGCGTCGAAATCGACGATGCGCGCGGCATCCGGCACCAGTGCGCGCACCGCGCGCTCCAGCACGATCTTTTTGTTCGCCGCGATGGCGGGAAGCGTAAGTTGCCACACCGCCACGATCAGCGCGCCGCAGAGCGTGGTGACCAGCCCCAGCGTGGCGACCAGGCGCGTGCCCGGGGTGATGTCGGCGGGCGGCGGGGCGAGTTTGTCCGTTTCGCTCATTTCGATTTGGCTCCGAACACCCCGGGTTGCAGATATTTATCCAGCAGGGGCGCGGCGGCATTGCCGATCAGGATGGCGTACATCACCCCTTCGGTGAGGCCGCCGTAATAGCGGATGACGATGGTCACCGTGCCGATCAGCGCGCCGTACACCCACACCGCGCGCGGCGTTACCGGCGAGGTGGCCATGTCGGTTGCCATGAACAGCGCGCCCAGCACCAGTCCGCCCGAAAGCAGCACCAGATGGGGCGGCGGATAGTCTTGTGCATCGAATTGGTGGAAGGCCAGTGCGAGCAGCAGCGCGCTGCCGATGACCGCGACCGGAATGCGCCAATCCATGAAGCGGCGAGCAATCAGATACAAGCCGCACAACAGCAGCAATATGGTCGAAGATTCGCCGGCCGAGGAACTCGACATGCCGGTCAGCAGGTCCTGCACCGGATAGACGAAATGTTCGAATTTCCAGCGTGCCAGCGGGGTGGCGCCGGTGAAACTGTCCACGGTCGCCGCGGCGATCCATGAACTGAGGTCGTTCGGCTGCATCAGCGGCAGGGTCAGGGTGGACGGGATGAACTCGGTGAAGCGTTGCGGGGCGAAGGCCGGCGCCCAGGTGGAGATGGCGGCAGGAAAGGCGGCCTGCACGAAGGCGCGCCCGACCAGCGCCGGGTTGAACGGATTGTGCCCCAGTCCGCCGAACAGCGACTTGCCCAACCAGATCGCAGTGAAACCCGCCACCGCCGCCATCCACAGCGGGAAAGCGGGCGGCAGGGTCAGCGCGAGCAACACGCCGGTGATGGTCGCGCTCCAGTCGGACAGGGTGTTCGCCGTCGCGGAAAGATGGTTGGCGATGCGCTCGGCAGCGAGACAGGACAGGGTGACGGTGACGATCAGCGCGATCGCCGACAGCCCGTATTGCCAGACCGAGAAGGCGCAAACCGGTAGCAGCGCGTACACCACGTGGCGCATGATGGTCGGCACATCGCGGCCGCTGTGCACGTGGGGCGAGGCGTGCAGCTCGATGCTCATACCGGTTTTCTTTCGCGCAGGAAGGCCTTGGCGGCGCGGAACTGCTGCACAAGGGGAATGTGCGAGGGGCACACGTAACTGCAACAGCCGCACTCGAAGCAATCACCCAGATGATAGTGTTCGGCCATCTCGTCGTACTCGCGTTTGGCGGACAGCATGCCGAGCTGGGTCGGGTTCAAACCCATCGGACAGACGTTGACGCACTCGCTGCAATGGATGCATGCCCACTCGTTGCGGCCGACCGCCTGCAACATGCGGCGGTCGAACACCAGGATGCCGGAGGTACCCTTGGTCACCGGAATATCGAGCGAGGTCGCCGCCTGCCCCATCATCGGGCCGCCGAGGATGACCTCGCGCTCGGTGCACGCGGGGTCGCCCGCCCAGTCCAGCACGTCGCGTATTGTGGTGCCGAGCGGAATCCAGTAGTCGCCGGGTTTTTTGATGCCGGGGCCGGCCAGCGTCACCACCCGTTCGATCAGCCCTTCGCCGCGCGGCAGCAGGCGCCCGAGCAGCGCCAGCGTGCCGACATTGTTCACCACCACCCCGACTTGCGAAGGCAGGCCGCCGGCCGGCACGTCCAGCCCGAGCAGCGACTTGATCAGCATCTTCTCCGCGCCCTGCGGATATTTGGTCTGCACCGCCTCGACGCGGATGCTGCCGTCGGCCGGCAGATGCGGGCGGATCGCCTCCAGCGCGTCGAGCTTGTTGTCTTCCACACCGATGAGGGCGCGCGGTGCGCCGGCCGCCCGCATCGCGATACGCGTGCCGGCCACCAGTTCGCGCGGCCATTCGCGCATCAGCTTGTAATCGCAGGTGAGATACGGCTCGCATTCGCAACCGTTGACGAGCAGGGTGTGGATTTTTACGTTGGCGGGCACGTTGAGTTTGGCGTGGCTGGGAAAGGTGGCACCGCCCAAGCCCACCATGCCGATGTCCTGGATGGCGGCGATCAGCCGGGCGTGATCCAGTGCATCGATATCCTGCGGCGCGCTCCAGCGCACCTCCTGCGGCGAAGCCTCGTACACATGCAGCACCATCGACTGCACCCACGCGCCGCGTGCGCCGGGCATCAAAGCGATCGCCTCCACCACGCCATCGGCGGGCGCATGAATTGGGGATGACATCGCACCATTCGCGCTGGCGATGGGTTGGCCGCGCACAACTTCCTGTCCGACTGCGACCAGAGGGGTGGCCGGTTTGCCGATATGCTGCGCCAGCGGCAGCACCAGCTTGCGCGGGAACGGCATGCGCCGGATCGGCTGCGCCAGGGCATCCTTGTGCGAAGCGGGGTGGATGCCGCGCGCGAAGGTGCGGCGCGGCAACAAAGAAAAAAGTGAAGCAAGCAAGGGGGAGGCAGAAGCGCCTTCCGCCAAGGAGGGGCGCGCGCAGAGCGCAGGGGAGAGTAGCCCCCCCTTTGCATTGCCCGCTTCACTTAAAAACTGCAGACGCATGATCGTCGCCGTATTCCGTTTAGTTGAACTTCGCCGCCCGCGCCATGAGTTTATCCAGATTCGGCTCGCTCGGGTTCCAGGGCGTGCCCGGATGGATGATGCCGGCGGTACATTTCTCCGCCGCCTTCACCACATCAAGGAAGGTGCCCGCCGTCGGATTGATGACTACGGCCTTGTTCTGCGCGTTGTAGGCGAAGATCTTCGGGTTGATGCCGGTGCATTCGTCGCAAGTCGTGCATTCCGGGGTGTCGATCCACACGGCATCGAAAGCGGCAGCGGGCGCGGTGCTACTGCTTGCCTTGCCACCGGCGCCTGTTGCCGTGGCGGCCGGACTGAAATCGCCGCCGAGGCTGCTCGTGATGCGCTGCAGCAGTTCGCTGCGCACGCGTGTTGCCACTTCCTCCTCGTTGGCGGCCGGGCGATTCAGGCCGGCCACATCCTGCAATTGCCGCCAGAACTGCTGCCGCTCGATGCAGGCGTTCACCATTTCCTGCGAGGTCAGCACGCGCATCAGCCGCTGCTTCTTGTCCACCGCCCAGATGAACGGGAACTTGCCTTCGCGTTCGTCGGCGGGCAGTTTGAGGAAGTCGGCCAGCAGCACCATGTCGTCATTCCAGGTTTGCGGCGGCGCCTTCTTGAATTGCTTGGCGAAGCGGCCCTCGGTCAGCGCGAAATCGGCAAAGGTCAGCGGCAGCGCCATCTTCTGTACCGCGCCCGCCTCATCCAGATATTCCAGCGTGTATTCGATCCAGTCGCGGTCGAGCGACGGGTTGCCTTCCAGCGTCGCGCACTCGGAGAAGGTCACGCCGGCATCCGGGTCGTAGCGGAACAGCGGATAGGCGCGCGACTCCACCGCAAGCTTGCTCTGGTGGGTCAGCATGTCGTCGCCCACGCCCTGCTCCGGCGGGCACACGGCGTAGATGTTGAACAGGGCCGGACGGCGGCTGTTGAGACCGTCGATATAGCCCTCGATCAGATGGGTCGGGTGCGCCACGCTGCCCTGCAGCACGAAGGCGCTGCGATGGGTCATGCCGATCAGGCTGATCTCCTTGCGGATTTCGGTCTTGCCATGGTCTTTCTTGCCATACGGCGACATGTCGGCCACCTGTCCGATGAAGCCGGACGTGCAGGCCTGGCCACCGGTGTTCGAATACACCTGGGTGTCCACCACCAGGACTTTGATCGGCATGCCGGACATCAGCATGCGCGACAGGTTCTGGAAGCCGATGTCATACATCGCCCCGTCGCCACCCACGGACACCACCGGCGGGCACAGGCGCCATTCTTCCTCGGTCAACTGTTCCCAGTTGAACTGGGTGAAGAAGGCATCGTGCTGTTCCGGATCATAACCATCGGTCAGTTCGATCTCCGCCATGCGCACTGCCTTGAAGCCGTCCACCATCGTCGCCATGTGCCCCTCGAACACGCCCATCGCGACCGAGGGCGAATCCTGGAACAGGTGCGAAGTCCACGGGAAGGGATAGGGATTGAAGGGGAAAGTCGAAGCCCACACCGAGGTGCAGCCGGTGGAATTGACGATGCCCATCTGCGCGCGGCCCTTGTGGTTTTTGCCCTCGACATAACGCCAGCGCAGGTCGTTCAACTTCTCCAGCAGGCGCGTCACGCGCCCGAGCCAGACCGGGTCAATGGGTTCGCCTCCGTCCTGTTGCGCCAGCGACGCGGACAGATTGGCCAGGGTCAGGTCCTCGCCGCGGTGGGCCTGCATCGCCTTGAGCACCGCCTGCGTATCGGTCAGATGAACGGTGCCTGCCAGTTTCATGCGCAGATGGTTCTCCAGTTTTTCGATCAGGTCGTCGAGCTTGGCCACGAATGCCCGCGTGCGCGGCTGCATCAGCGCGGTGACAGTGCTGGTGAACAGATGGATCGCGGTCTTCTCGCCGCAGCCGAGGCACGCGCCGTCGCCGCTGGACATCGAGTTGTAGTTGTTCTTGTCGAGCAACAGCGTATCCAGCGCGCCGATCTTTTCGTTCAGGTCGTCGATGCGGTTGTACTGCGCCGGCGTGGTCGGCAGGTCCTGCCAGAAGTCCCAGTCGCGGCGCAAGGTGGCCACGCTGTCTGCACTTTGCGTGACCATGCGCAGCGCGTTGTCGTCGCACACATCGACGCACACGGCGCAGCCCTTGCAGGTGTAAGGGTTGATGGTGATGGAAAACAGGCCGCCGCTGCCCGGCTGCTTCTTTTCCTTCTGGTTCCAGTACGGTTTGGTGGTGGCGAACTTGAACCCGCCCAGCGTTTCGCGCAGCAGGTCGAGCTCTTTTTCCAGCCGCCCGCGATCATCGCCCTGGGTCGGGTCGGCGGCGAAGGCCTCGGTGATGGCCTGGTTCAACAGGGCGCGGACATCGAGACCGTCTTTTTCCAGCGCGCCGTGCAACTGCTTGTCGATGGCGCGGCTGAATTTGCGCAGGAAACGCGTCGGCCGACCGCCGATCTCGATTTTCTGGATCGCGGTATTGAGGACGTCGGCGGTGGTCGAGACCAGGCCGGGAATCGCATTGTCCGGACACTGGGTGTAGCACGCGCCACAGGCGGTGCAGTTCTCCGCGATCCATTCCGGATGCTCGAAACGGATCTGCGTCATGTCGCGATACACGCCGGTAACGGCGGGGATCAGCGCCAGCCCCATGAAGGGGTCGACCAGATTGTCGGAGCCCTGCCCCTTCAGGTAGAAGCTGCCGGTCTGTTCCCAGAAACGGTGGATATCGGTGATCCCGCCGGCGCCTTCCGGAATGCGTTTG
This sequence comes from Ferrigenium sp. UT5, assembly GCF_045866295.1. Classification (NCBI taxonomy): domain Bacteria; kingdom Pseudomonadati; phylum Pseudomonadota; class Betaproteobacteria; order Nitrosomonadales; family Gallionellaceae; genus Ferrigenium; species Ferrigenium sp. UT5. The sequence continues at coordinate 9,399 of NZ_BAAFRY010000023.1, read as the reverse complement.
AGCATCGCCGGCAGGGCTGCTGCGGCCACCGGCAGATGCTGGCGTTGGCCGACCTGCTTGGCGCCGGCCGGGATCTCGCAGATCTCTTCGAAGCCGCGGCGCACTACGCGCAGATTGTCTTCGACGATGCGCTTGCCCTTCTTGCCAAACTTGGCTTCCAGCTGGTTTTCGATCGCGGTGAACAGATTCTCGTCGGTCAGCCCGGCGCGGTCCTTGACGTCGGACGCATGGAAGAACGCGCCCTGGAAAGCGTTGCCTTGCATGCGCAGTTGCAGGTCGGGATTGGAAGATTCCTCGCGCGCGATCTTGAACGCATCCAGATAGAACACCCGGATGGCGTTTTCCACGATGTATTTTTGTGTTTGCAGCGGGAAGGTCGCCCACACCGCTTCCGGGGTGGCGAGGTTGCTCTGGATGATGAACACGCCATTCTTTTTCAGACCGGCCACCGCGTTGGTGTGCAGGAAGACCTGCGGGTCGGGCGACAGCGCGACATCAATTTCTTTGTATTCGCAGTTGATGCGGATCGGCTCCGGCGCGGCAGACAAATAGTAGGTGGTCGGCTGTCCCTTCTTTTCCGAACCGTATTTCGGGTTGGCCTTGATGTCCCAGCCGAGCAGTTCGAACAGCGTCATCGCCAGATTCTTGCCGGTGGTCACCGCGCCCCAGCCGCCGACCGAGTGCATGCGCACCGCGATGGCGCCCTTGGGCATCAGGTTGGGATTCTCCGAGCCGCGCAGCGCCATCTCCTTGATGCGCGGATAGGCGGCCTGCAGTTCCTGCTGGCGGAATTCCTGTTTCGGGGTGGCCGACTCGTCGCGCACGAAATCCACCGACAGGTAGTAGAACTTGCGGCGTGCCGCGCCCGGCAGCATGTTTTCCACCGCCGCAATCAGCCCTTCCGGTTGCAGGTCGCGCGAACCCAGACCGTAGCAGCCCGAATATAGCGAGGGCATGTCTTTGGCGTTGGCATAGCTGGCATACTCGGGATAGGAATCGTCGCGCCCGTTCTCGATGCACTTGGTCACGGTGGCGCGCACTTCACGCATCAGCGGCAGGTCTTCCGCCAGCGGCTGGTCGGTGCGCTCCAGCACCGCCACGCCTTTTTTGCCCTTGAGGATCTTGCCCAGCATATCGCCGGGGAAGGGGCGGAACAGGGTGAGGTTGACCACGCCAACCTTGAGTTTGCGCTGCTCGCGCAGCCAGTCGGCGACCGCCGCCGCCTGTACCGTCATGCTGCCCTGGCCGACGATGAGATAGTCGGCATCGTCGCAGCGGTATTGGCCCACGCGCTGGTAACGGCGTCCGGTGAGCTGGTAGAACGCGTCCATGCTCTGTTCCATCAGCGCCGGGATGTGCTGGAAAAAATAGGGGCGCTGTGCCGCGACCGCCTGCATGTAGCCGTCCTGATTGGTCACCACCCCGGATTGCACCGGATTGTCCACGTCCCACAATTGCGGCACGCGGCGGCGGGTGTCGCCGTAGAGGATGCGCTGCGCCGGGGTGGGGGTGGCGATGAGGTCGTCCGGATGGCCGAGGAATTCATTCACCAGTTCCCGCTCCGGCACCAGCACCGGTTCGATCAGGTGGGTGGTCAGGAAACCGTCCTGCGCCACCATCGCCGGAGTCAGCGCCAGCTCGGCGGTCCTACGCGCGATCAGGTTCAGGTCGGCGGCTTCCTGCGCATTCTTCGCCATCACCTGGATGAAGCCGGTGTCGTCGGCGCAGTGATAATCGTCGTGCGCGCAATGCACGTTGAGCGAATTCTTGGTGATGGCGCGGCAACCGAGATTGAGCACGTAGGGCAGGCGCTTGCCGACCGCGGCATACAGCGATTCGTGCATGAAGGCCATGCCCTGCGAGGATGTGAAGTTCACCGCGCGCAAGCCGGTCATCGACAGTCCGGCGGTGACGCCGGCGGCGGCGTGCTCGGATTCCGGCTCGATGAAGATCAGCGGCCGGCCCGCGGTGTTGACGTGGCCGGCGGCGACCGCTTCCGCCCAGTATTCGCCCATCTGCGTCGAGGGCGTGATCGGGTAGGCGCCGGCGCCGTCGGACGCTTCGCGCTCCACCATGATCACGGCAGTGTTTCCGTCGATGGCATCGCGTACGCCGGGATATTTGAACCCGGTTTCCTGCTTGGCGCCGGTGAGGGCGTCGAGCAGCTTGAATTGTTTGATCTTGTTCAGCATGGCGAGGGCTCCTTGATTTATTCGGGCTAGGCTTCTGCCATGACAGGCAGGGGTTGGATGCGGATGATTTTTTTGGCGGCGTGGCCCTTGGCGATGCGCTCGCCTTCGAGCCAGACGATGGCGCCGGTGGGGCAACGCTCGATGGCGTGACGGTCGGCCTGTCCGTTCAGGTCATAGTCGATCACCGCAAGGTTGTTCTTGAGGGCGATCAAGCCGGGCGCGGCATCGACCACGCATTTGCCGCAGGCGGTGCAGGCGACCTCGCACACCGCTTCGGCGGCCAGCGGGTCAGCCTCGTTGCGGCAGGCCAGCCACAGTTGGCGCGACACCGGTTGCAGCGAGAACAATTGCTTCGGGCAGATATCGACGCAGTCGCCGCAGGCCGTGCACTTGTCCGCAATCACCTGCGGCAGGCCGTGCGGGTCCATGACGATGGCATCGAAGTCGCACACCTCGGCACAGTCGCCGATGCCGAGACAGCCCCAGGCGCAGGCCTTGCCGCCGCCGCCAGCGATAGCGGCGGAACGGCAGGAAGCGTGACCGACATATTCGGCGCGGATCTTTGCGACATGGCTGCCGCCGGCGCAAGCCAGCCGCGCCACGCGTTTTTCGACATCGCCCAGGGTGATGCCCAGCATTTCGGCGATGGACTGATTCTGTTCGGGTTGATTGACCGTGCAGCGGGCGGGTTCGAGCTTGCCCTCGACGACCTGTTCGGCGAAGTTGCGGCAGCCGGCGGTGCCGCACGCGCCGCAATTGGAATGCGGCAGCATGTCCTCGACTTCGTTGATGCGGGAATCCTCAAAGACATACAGGCGCTTGCCGGCGATGGCCAGAAACAGCGCCAATAGCCCGCCCAGTGCCGCCATGAATGCGCCCGCCAATACAATATTGTGCAGTGTTTCCATGAAGCTTCTCCCCGGTTGAGATGAGTGTGGGACTCGTTCAACTTATTTTTTTGTTGGGGCAAGACTATTGAAGTTACAATCTTTTGGGGAATCAATAATTTCAATTTTCATTATTGGAATTGAAAATTGATGGGAGAAAGACAGCATGCCAACAGACAAACAGGCTTACTACAAGAACAGCCGGCTCAAACAGATGCGCGCTTTCTGCCAAGTGGTGCGCTGCGGCAGCGTCACGCTGGCGGCGCAGAAATTGTTCCTCAGTCAGCCGTCGATCACCCTGCAGGTGCAGGCGCTGGAGCGGGAATTGAGTACCACCCTGTTCGAGCGCCACGGACCGACGCTGAAACTCACCCCGGACGGCGAGGCGCTGTTCAGTCTGGCCGAACCGCTGGTGCGCGGGATCGACGATTTGCACACCAATTTTGTGTCCCAGAGCGGGCGTCTGGAATCCGGTGAACTCAACATCGGCGCGGGTGAATCGACCATTCTGTATATCCTGCCGGAAGCAGTCAGCCGTTTCGTCAAGGCGTATCCCGGCGTGCACCTGCGCCTGTTCAACGTGACCGGGCGCGACGGCCTGAAGATGCTCAAGGCGGACGAGATCGACTTTGCCGTCGGCTCCATGCTGGAAGTGCCGGAGGACATCTCCTATCAGCCGGTGGTCACGTACGACCCGGTGTTGATCGTGCCGCCCGGACATCCTCTGGCCAAGATAAAAAAGGTGACACTCGAACACATCAGCCAGTTTGGCCTGATTCTGCCGCCGCGCCACCTTTCCACCTGGGGCATGGTCAAGTATGTGTTCCAGCAGCACAACCTGTCATTCCGGGTCACACTCGAAGCGGGTGGATGGGAAGTCATCAAGAAGTATGTGGAGATGGGCATGGGCATCTCCATCGTGACCGACATCTGCCTCAACGGTTGCGAGAAACTGGAGCGCATCCCGCTCAAGGAATATTTCCCGCAACGCGACTACGGACTGGTGCTGCGCAAAGGCAAATTCCTCTCGCCGCAGGCACAACGCTTCGTCGAGATGCTGATCGAGGTGTATCAGGATCGGGTGGCCCCGTAGCAAACAGGGAGTCAATCGATTAAGTCAGTTGACTTAATCGATTGACTGAATTAGGGTGCGTCCCTCATCTGCCGCCGGAGCGCGCTTGAACCCCAACCAACAATCCGTCTGCCCCTTCGTCAACATGGCGCAGCGCCTGCTCGGGCATCCGCCTGCCTCGCAGGAGGAGACGCGCTGGCGCCTGTTGCAGGCGGCGGTCGAAGTGTTTGCCGAATCCGGTTATCACGCGGCGACCACGCGCGAGATCGCGCGCCGTGCCGCAGTGAATCTGGCGGCGATCCACTACCACTTCGGCGACAAGGCGGCGCTCTACCGCGAAGTGTTCCGCCTGCCGTTCCTCACTGCATGCAACGGTTTCGTCTCGCTCGATCTGGCGCGGGCGAACCTGCGCGAAGGCTTGCTCGCTTTCTATACCTGGCTGTTCCCGCCTGGCGCAGAAGAAGACCCGATGCTGCGCCAGTTCATGCGCCTGCATGCACGCGAAGAGGCGGAACCGAGCGGAGTGCTGGGCGACGCAGTGGTGCAGGCTTACCGTGCCAATCACGAAAAGATGCAGGCACTGCTGTGCCGCGAGTTCGGCTTGACGGCTGCCGATGCCGAGGTGGACCGCTTGTGTTTCTGTCTCGCCGGACTGGCCACCGTCTATTTCCATGGCGGGCGCAATGCCGTGGAGTCCCTTGCGCCGCAACTGGTGCACGGTGTGCCGGCGCGCGAGGCCATGGTGGCGCGGCTGGTCGAGTATGCGCAGGTGCTGATCGCCGGCGAACAGGAGCGTCGTCGCCGTGCGTGACATTGATGCCGATCTCCCTGAAGGATTGATTGTTTCGCGTTCTCCGCGCCACCGCGCGCGACCCGGCTATCCCGCAACAAGGAAAACAGAATGAAAATATCGCTCATCGCTTTCAAACAACACAGACTTCGCCTCCTGTTGGGTGCAGCCCTCGTTGCGGGCGCGACGCTCTGGCTGCTGAACCGACACAGCGTGGCGGCGCCTGCGGTGGCGGCAGTCAGCCGGCCGGCCCTGACCGTCAGCACGGTGACCATGCGCTCAGAGCAGTGGGCGCAGACCTTGTCCGCCAACGGCAGCATCGTGCCGTGGCAGGAAGCCCTCATCGGCGCGCAGTTGCCGGGGGTGCGCATCGCGGATGTGAAAGTCAGCATCGGCGACCGGGTGCGGCGCGGCGAGATTCTGGCGACACTGGACAATGCGCTGCATCCGGCGGGCGGCGATGTACCGCAGGGGCGGATCGTCGCTCCGGATGATGGCGTCATCTCTTCGGTCAGCGCGAATGTCGGTTCCATGCCGCAGACCGGGACAGAGCTGTTCCGCCTGATCCGCCAGGGACGGCTGGAATGGCAGGCCGAATTGACGGCAGAAGAACTGATGCGCCTGCGCCGCGGCATGCGCGCCTCGATCACCTTGAGCGGGGGCCGAACGGTGCAGGGAACGGTGCGCGCCATCTCGCCCAAGGTCGAAATGCAAACCCGCTTCGGCCATGCCCTGGTTCGCCTTGACGACAGCAACGCCATCGTCGCCGGCGTATTCGCACGCGGCACGTTCGACTTGAGCGGCGGCACACGAAAATTGAGCTCGCTCCCGCAGACTGCGGTCATGCAGCGCGGCAGCATGACCTATGTGCTGGTCGTGGATGCGGCTTCGCGCGTGCACGAGCGCGCGGTCGCGATCGGCCAGCGGCTGGGAGACCGGGTCGAGATTCGACAGGGGCTCGACCCCGCCGAGCGCGTGGTGGAGACCGGCGGGCCCTTCCTGACCGAAGGTGACGTGGTGCAGGTGGTGAAGGAATAAAGCGGCCATTTGGCCAAACTCGAAAAAGCAATTGAGCCACGGATGAAGACAAATGGACACGGATGTTTATTCGCCTGCCACGATGAAACGGATTACCTGCCGTTTTTATCGGTGTTCATCCGTGTTGATCTGTGGCAGAAGTTTTTTTGAGGCAAACACGATGAATTGTACGAAGCTACCATGAACGTTTCCGCCTGGTCCATCCGCAATCCCATCCCGGCCGTGCTGGGTTTCATCCTGCTGACTTTCCTCGGCGTGATGGCCTTCAAGGCCATGAAGATCCAGCTCTTCCCGGACATCGATCTGCCGATGGTCACGGTCACGGCGCAGTTGCCCGGCGCTTCCCCGGATCAGATGGAAACCGAGGTGGCGCGCAAGATCGAGAATGCGCTGGCCAGTGTGCAGGGGCTGAAACACCTCTATACCCAGGTCAAAAATGGTAGCACGGTCATCTCGGCCGAATTCCGCCTGGAGCGCGATTCGCGCGAAGCGCTGGAAGATGTGCGCTCGACCGTCGCGCGCGTGCGCGGCGACCTGCCGCGCGAGATGCTCGAACCCATCATCAACAAGGTGGAGTTGAGCGGCAAACCCCTGCTGACCTATACCATTGCCGCCGCGGACATGAGCGAGGAGGAGCTGTCCTGGTTCGTGGACAACAATGTGACCAAACATCTGCTCGGCGTGAAGGGCGTGGGCGCGGTCAACCGGGTGGGTGGCGTGACGCGGCAGGTGCGGGTCGAGCTCGATCCGGTCAAGCTGCTGGCCCTCAACCTGACGGCCTCCGAAATTTCCAGCCAGTTGCGCCAGATTCAACAGGAAGCGCCGGGCGGGCGCACCGACCTGGGCAGCATGGAGCAATCCGTGCGTACCGTGGCGACCGTGCAGACCGCAGCCCAACTGGGGCAGATAGAAATTGCCCTGCGCGACGGGCGCAGCATCCGCCTCGACCAGGTGGCCGACGTGCGCGACACCATCGCCGAAAGGCGTTCGGCCGCGCTGCACGACGGCCAGCCGGTGGTCGGTTTCGAGATCGTGCGCTCCCTCGGCGCGAGCGACGTGGCGGTGGCGCGCGGCGTGGCGGCCGCGCTGGACGAATTCAAATTGGCGCATCCCCAGATCCGCACGAATCTTGTGTTCAACACGGTCGATACGGTCTATCAAGCCTACAAGGGCTCGATGGAGATGATCTTCGAGGGCGCCTTGCTGGCCGTGATCGTGGTGGTCTTTTTCCTGCGCAATACGCGCGCCACGATCGTGGCCGCCACCGCCCTGCCGCTCGCCATCATCCCGACCTTCGCCCTGATGTACGCGTTCGGGTTCACCATCAACTTGGTGACGCTGCTTGCGCTGTCATTGGTGGTCGGGGTGCTGGTGGATGATGCCATCGTCGAGATCGAGAACATCATGCGCCATCTGGAGATGGGCAAGACTCCGTATCAGGCGGCGATGGAAGCGGCAGACGAGATCGGCATGGCCGTGATTGCCACGACCTTCACCCTGGTTGCGGTCTTTCTGCCGACGGCATTCATGGACGGCATCCCCGGGCGCTTTTTCGTTCAGTTCGGCTGGACCGCGGCCGTGGCGGTACTGTTCTCGCTGCTGGTGGCACGTCTGCTCACGCCGATGCTGTGCGCGTACTTCCTGCGCCCCCGCGTCAAGCATGCCACGCCGGGCTGGATCGCGATTTATCTGAAGTGGGCGCAATGGTGCCTGCATCACCGCAAGGCCACGCTGCTGGCCACGGCCGCATTCTTTTTCGGTTCCTTCTTTCTGGCCGCGACCCTGCCGACGGCCTTTCAGCCCAAGGACAACCAGTCGCAGACCCAGGTCACGCTGACGCTGCCGCCGGGCAGCAAGTTCGAACAAACCTACGCGCTGGCGGAACAGGCGCGCGCGATCGTGATGCGGAATCCGCACGTGACGCTGGTCTATACCGCCATCGGCGGCGGGGCGGCCGGCGGCAATGCCTTCGAGCCGGCAAGTACGGCAGAAGCGCGCAAGGCAACCCTGTCGGTCCAGCTCAGGGAGCGCGGCGAACGACCGCGCAAACAACCGATCGAGGACGAATTGCTCGAAGCGTTGCGGGCGTTGCCGGGCGTGCGCGTCAAGGTCGGCCTCGGTTCTGCGGCCGACAAATACCAGTTGGTGCTGACCAGCGAGAATGGCGAGTTGCTGAACGAACAGGCGCTGAAAGTCGGGCAGGCGCTGCGCACCCTTCCGGGTATCGGCAACGTGGTGTCGAACGCGAGCATCCTGCGCCCGGAAGTGGTGGTGCGCCCCGATTTTGGTCGCGCGGCCGATCTCGGCGTCACCTCAAGCGCAATTGCCGACACCTTGCGCGTGGCAACCAGCGGCGATTACGATCAGGCGCTGGCCAAGCTCAATCTGCCGGAGCGGCAATTGCCGATCATCGTCAAGCTGCGCGACGATGCGCGGAGCGACCTGGACTTGCTGCAACGCCTGATGGTGCCCGGTACGCGCGGCCCGGTGCCGCTGGTCAACGTGGCCACCCTGACCCTGGAAAGCGGGCTGGCACAGATCGACCGCTACGATCGCCAACGCAACATCACCTTTGATATCGAGCTGGCCGGCCAGCCGATGGGCAAGGTGCAGGCGGCGGTGCAAAATCTGTCCCCGCTCAAGAATCTGCCGGACGGGGTGGGGATGGCACCCATCGGCGACGCCAAGGCGATGCAGGAGCTGTTCGCCAGTTTCGGTCTGGCGATGTTCACCGGCGTGCTGTGCATCTATATCGTGCTGGTGCTACTGTTCAAGGATTTCATGCAGCCGGCCACCATCCTGTGGGCGCTCGTCCTGTCGATCCCGGGCGCCTTCCTCGCCCTGTTCCTCAGCCGCAGCGCGATCTCGATGCCATCGATGATCGGCATCATCATGCTGATGGGAATCGCGACCAAGAACTCGATCCTGCTGGTGGAATACGCCATCGTCTCCCGCCGCGAGCGCGGCATGAACCGCACCGAGGCGCTGCTTGACGCCTGCCGCAAACGGGTGCGGCCGATTGTCATGACCACACTGGCGATGGGCGCCGGCATGCTGCCGGTCGCCCTTGATCTCGGCACCGGCGACGGCAGTTTCCGCTCGCCGATGGCGATCGTGGTCATCGGCGGCCTGATTACCTCGACCTTCTTGAGCTTGCTGGTCATTCCGGTGGTGTTCACCTATGTGGACGACAGCATTGAATGGTTGCGGGCCGCCTTCGGCAAACTGCGCCAGGTACCCGGCAAGTTGAGGGCGGGGGGTGCTGTTGCTATACTCCCGCGCGATTGAACGAAAAACCCAGGCTGCATAAAAGGAGATGGGATGGACGCCTCCCTCCCCACGGGGAGCGAGGTAAGTAAGTAAGAATGAGGTAGCCCCTCGCGGACCTGACGGCATCTAGGTGCCAAGGTGGAGATAATG
>NZ_BAAFRY010000022.1:0-38437 GCF_045866295.1 Ferrigenium sp. UT5 | reverse complement strand
ATGGGCAGCAGCCAGAAAAAACCCGCCCGAAGATAGCAAGGTAATTGCGCTCAACGGGTGAGAGAAAGCAGATTTACTGAATCGAATTTACAGCAAATTTTGGACTTGACCAAATTGATCACTGCGACTCAAACCAAAAAAACGGGCCACCTTGCGATGGCCCGGAATAGGAGGAGAGTATGAAAGATAGAGTTGATGACAACTCAAAGCTCACAACTCGGGGTGGATTCTAGACACCCCTTGCTACCTTGCCTATAGACCATTCGGCCTATATATCGGCCTATATACTGCCAGAACGGGCTATTTCCGATCGACCGGCCCGGCGTTGCCGCCACTGACCCGCTCGAGTCCCGCCAGATCCATTGCAGAAAAAACATCCTGAAAACAGGCTGATGAAAACAGAGTCCGCACAGCGGCGGCCTGATCGTAACCGTGCTCCAGCAACAGCCAGCCGTCTGCATTGAGGTGGGTCCTGGCGCCGGCGATGAGATGGCGGATATCGTCCAGTCCGTCCGCGCCGGAGGCCAAGGCCGAGCGCGGCTCAAAACGCAGATCGCCCTGTATCAGATGCGCGTCCCCCACGGCGATATAGGGCGGATTGGACACGATCAGATCGAAGCGTTCTGCGGCCAGCGCATCAAACCAGTCCCCCAGCCTGAAGGACATATTTTTCAGCCCCAGGCGCTGCCCGTTAAGCCGCGCCACCTCCAGCGCCGCCGCCGAGGCATCCACCGCCACGACTTGTGCGTCCGGGCGCGCCTGCCCCATCGCCACGGCAATCGCCCCGCTGCCGGTCCCCAGATCCAGCATCCGCCCGCGCGGCGGCAAGCGCGCCAATCCCAGCTCCACCAGCAACTCCGTCTCCGGGCGCGGGATCAGCGTGGCTGGGGTGACGACAAGGTTCAGCCCAAAGAACTCGCGCTCACCCAGAATATAGGCGATCGGTTCGCCGCCCAGACGGCGCTGCAACGAGTCGGCATAGCGCGCTTGCTGCGCGTCATCCGGCACCTGTTCCGGGTGCGCCAGCAAATAGGCGCGATTGACCTGCAGTGCGCGTTGCAGCAGGGACTGCACCTCGCTGCGCGCTTCCTGTGCCGTCAGCGACAGCGCGTGTTGCAGCATGCTGCCATCCTGTGCCAGCACATCACGGATGCAGCGCATCAGTTCGTTTCCGCCATCGCCGCCAGTTGCTGCGCCTGATGCTCCGCCATCAGTGCGCCGGTCAGTTCGCCGATGTCGCCGTCCATGATCTGTTCCATCTTGTACAGCGTCAGATTGATGCGGTGATCGGTGACGCGCCCTTGCGGAAAGTTGTAGGTGCGGATGCGCTCCGAACGGTCGCCGCTGCCGACCAGCGATTTGCGCTCGGCGGCGAGCTTGCTGTGCGCCGCCTGTTCTTCCTTGTCCTTGATGCGCGCCGCCAGAACGCGCAGGGCCTGCGCCTTGTTCTGGTGCTGCGAACGTCCGTCCTGGCACTCGACCACGGTGCCGGTGGGCAGATGGGTGATGCGCACGGCGGAATCGGTCTTGTTGATGTGCTGGCCGCCCGCGCCGGATGCGCGGAACGTGTCGATACGCAAATCAGCCGGATTCAGTTCGACCTCGCCCACTTCATCGGCTTCCGGCAGGATGGCAACGGTGCAGGCGGACGTGTGGATGCGGCCTTGCGTTTCGGTCGCGGGAACGCGCTGGACGCGATGCGCACCCGATTCAAATTTTAATACCGAGTACGCGCCCTGCCCGATGATCCGGGCGATCACTTCCTTGTAGCCGCCCATCTCACCGGGGCTTTCCGAGATGATCTCGACCTGCCAGTGGCGACGTTCGGCGAAGCGGAGATACATGCGGAACAGGTCGCCCGCGAACAGCGCCGCCTCGTCGCCGCCCGTGCCGGCACGCACTTCGAGGAACACGTTGCGTTCGTCGTTGGGATCTTTCGGCAGCAATTGCAATTCCAGCTCGCGGTCAATCTGGGCCAAGTGCTGTTCGCCCTGCTCGATCTCGGTCTGGGCGAACTCTTTCATCTCCGGGTCCTGCGCCATCTCGCGCGCGGTCTCGAGATCCCCCAGCGCGCGCTGGTAAGCGCGATACAGGGTGACGACCGGCTCCAGCTCGGCACGTTCGCGATTAAGCCGGCGAAACACCCCCATGTCGCGCGTGGCTTCTTCGGTGCTTAACAGTTGATCGACTTCAAGCAGACGTTCGCCCAACTGGGCGAGGCGGGCAGCGATGTTTGAATTCATTCTTCGCTGTTGAAGTGGTACAGACGATGGATAACTTCGAGAAACTGCTCGCGTTCATCACCGTGCACCTGATTCAGCGCATGGGTCGGCGCGTGCAGAAATTTGTTGGTCAGGCTGTTGCTCATCATGTCCAGCACCTTTTCCGGCGCTTCGCCCTTCGCCAGCAGGCGCACCGCCTTCTCCATCTCATGGCGGCGATTGCGCTCGGCCTGATCGCGCAGGGCGCGAATGGTCGGCACCACTTCGCGCGATTCCATCCAGTGCACAAAGTCGGAGACGCCTGAATCGATGATGACTTCGGCTTCTTTCACCGCGCTCTGGCGGGCATCAAGGCCGTCCTTTACCACTTCCGCGATATCGTCAAGGGTGTAGAGGAACACATCGTCCAGCTCGGTGACTTCCGCTTCCACGTCCCGGGGCACGGCCAGATCGACGATGAACAACGGCCGGTGTTTGCGCTGCTTCAAAGCGCGCTCGACCATGCCCTTGCCGAGGATGGGCAACTGGCTGGCGGTGCAGGTGACGATGATATCGTGCTGCGCCAACTGTTTCGGCAAGTCGGCCAGCGTGATGGCATGACCGTTGATGCGCCGCGCCAGTGTCTCGGCGCGATCCAGGGTGCGATTGGCGACCGTGATGCACCGGGGAGAACGGGCAGCGAAGTGCACCGCGTTCAGCTCGATCATCTCGCCCGCACCGATGAAGAGGATTTTCTGTTCCGCGATACCGGGAAAAATCCGTTCTGCCAGCTTGACTGCGGCGGCGGCCATCGACACCAGATTGGCGCCGATTTCGGTCTGGGTGCGCACGTCCTTGGCGACCGAAAAAGTGCGCTGGAACAGTTTGTGCAGAAGGAAACCCAGGGTCCCCGCCTGCTCCGCCTGGCGTACCGCCTGTTTCATCTGCCCGAGGATCTGCGGTTCGCCCAGCACCATCGAGTCCAGTCCGCTGGCGACCCGGAATGCATGCTTGACGGCCTGCGCCTGCGGCAAACGATAGAGGTAAGGCTCGATCTCGGCGACCGGCAGATGGTGATAAGCGGCGAGCCAGCCGACCGCCTGCGCCGGGGTGGTGGTATTGCAATAAATCTCGGTGCGATTGCAGGTGGAAAGTATGGTCGCTTCTTTTGCCGCCCCATTGTCCACCAGATCGCGCAGCGCAACATCCATCGCCTCCGCGTTGAACGCGACCTGCTCGCGCACAGCGAGCGGCGCGGTCTGGTGATTGATGCCAAAGGTCAATAACTGCATGGGGAATCCGCTATCCGAGAGAATCGGGGGGCGGAATTATAGGGTCTGGAGCGGCTTTCTGCCAGCCGCTCCAGAGGCCGAGCCAATTACTTGGCGGAACCGAGCTGCGCCAATGCCGCTTCCGCGTCGGTGCGCAGAGTGCTATCCGGATATTGTTTGACGAACTGCGCGAATGCGGCCTGCGCTGCGGCCGTGTTGCCCGCCTCGACCAACGCGATCGCCTTGCCAAACGCAGCCAGCTCATTCTCGTCAATCGCCACCGGCTTGGCCTCCCCCTTCCAGTAAACATCGTCCGCATCCGCCAACGAGCCGCGCACACCACCGGCTGCGGTCGTGGTCGATAATTTTTTCTTGGGGGTCAACAGCTCGATTTTCTTGCGCAGGCGCTCCCACAAGGAAAGTTCCTGATCAGACGCCTGCACGGGACTGGCGAGGGCAATACCCAAAATGACCAACAGCGCGATTATTTTTTTCATTCCATAGCTCCTTGCGTTAAACATGCCGCACCTGACTTAAAGCGCGTTCAAGAGTTCCAGGGCCAATGCACGATATTGTTTTTGCACGGTAGGATCCAATTTTTTAGCCCTGACGAACGCGGCTTTGGCACTTTTTGTCTGCCCCAGCCGCTTGTAGGCGCGAGCCAGGTTGATTTGAATCCCCGCGTCTTTCGGGCTGGCCTGGGCGGCAGCCGTGTACGCCGTGATGGCCTCCTTATACTTGTCGTCGATCATCAATAAATTGCCGCGATTGTTCAATGCGGCGGCATTCTTCGCCTCCAGGCTGATGACCTTGTCAAAGTACTTCATGGCTTCCTTGCGGTCGCCGATTCTGGCCAGAATGATGCCGATTTGCAGATGGGCGTCGATATCATTCGGCCGGGTTTTCAGTATATCCAGATAATGCCGGGTCTTGACCTGCGAGCTGATTTTCAACACCGACAGTCCATCGCCTGGAAATTTTTTATCGATGGCGGCTCGGGTCAACCCGCTCGCCTCCCAATCGGAAGCGGGCAGACTGGCCGGCTTGAAAGCCTCCCATGCGCCGTGGATATCGAGCATGGTCAGCCCGTTATCCTTGTATTTGTAATACGTTTCGCTGCCCTTTTCCCAAGCCTTGATGAACGGACTGCCCACCAGGGTGGTTTCCACCGGAATCCACAGCGCACCCTCATGGATAACATACAGGTTGTTCATGGTGTAGCCGTCCCCTTCGACCGGGATGCCGGTATTGAACATCATCAGCATGTGTCCCGGCACTTCCAGCACGCGCGTCGCGATTCCCATGCTTTCGAGACCGGATGAATAGACCGCCACCAGATCATCGCAATCCCCGGATTTGCGTTCCAGCGTTTCGCGCGGGAATTGCAGATAGTCCACGGTATTGGCCTGGGTCGAGGTGAGCTGATACGGGTTGCTTGGATCCTGGATGTAGGTCAACCCGAACACCCCCAGTGCATCAAACAAGGCAGCCGCCAGGTGTGCCTCATCCTTGGTATCTCTGTATTCGCCAACCACAGCGCGTGCCAAATTGAGGATCGGCTCGTCCTTGGGGGTAACGAAAACCGCAAAACGGTCGCGTTCATCCCAGGTCAGCCGATGCTTGTCATAGACGTTGATCGTGGCATTGCGCGTGTAGGTCTGGCGCTTGCCATTTTCAAAATAACTGGCTTCGATCAACGCCTGTACCGCGCTATCTTCGGTCATGGTCAGGATGCTGTTGTTGAACACCGCCTTCAGTGGCAATTCCTCGCTCTGGCCGGGCAACAGTTTGGCCACCTTGCCCTCGGTGGCGAAATCCATGAAATTCTTCAGCAGGAAACTGACCCGGATTTTTTCCATCTTCCGGTCCGTATTATTGGTGAGACGAACCACGCCGATCCTGTCGCTCTCGTAGCGTTTATAGGAGTTGGAGAACACATCGTTGAGGCTGACGATTTCGAGTTCGAGCGGAGGGCGATTGAACACCTCCGTCATCACTTCGACCACAACCTTGTCCGATTCGGTCGCATCGCGACTCACGACACCGACATAAAATGTATATCGGGTTTCCGGGGTCAGGCCATCCCGGGTAAATTCCGGCTCGGTTACTTCGCCAATTTTGACAAAGTTCTCCCCCTCTTTCTGGTAGATGCGGTAAGCAGAAAAATAAGGCGAGCGGTTCGCTTCCCACTTCAGTTTTGCCTGCCACGGATTGGCTTCGGCGGTTATCGCAGACACGGGCGGCGGCAGGTACTTTTCCGGAATGGCGCTGACTGCCGCGCTGCTCGTTCCTTCATAGCCGGTATCCGACATCGTTGCGATGCGGTAGAAATAGCGCTCTCCCGGCTCCAATTCGCTGTCCGTGTACGCATTGGTTTGAACGGTGGCCACCCGCACATAGCCGCCATTTTCAATTTTTGAACGGTACACGCGAAATTCCTTGACATAGGCGGCCGCGGGTCGCGCCCACTGCAACTCAACCGCATGCACGCCTTGACGGGCCTCGATTTTTTGCACCGGTTGCGGTTTGTATAAAACCGACAATGCCACGATCTGTTTCCGTTGCCGGTCAGCCACAAACAGGGTGCTGCCTGCGGCAACAGCCAATGCAACGGGTTCGCCCAAACTCGCAATTCCGGTTGCACGTGCGCCGAAAACCCGCAACAGACGCCCCTCGTGGCTAAACGACTTGACCTGGCTTCCATCCAGCACCAGCACTTCGTCCGGCGTGACCGCCATCCCGCGCGGCTTGAGCAACTGACGGTCTTGTTTGGTCCGGCCAAACTCGTGCAAAAACTCCCCGTCTGCCGAGAAAACCGCGACCGAGCCGCGCCCTTCATCCAGCACGAAAAGCCTGCCCGCCGGATCAAACCCCATTGCCAACGGCTTTTTGAATTTCAGCCTGCTTTCGTCCAGCTTTTTCAGAAAGACGCCATCCGCACGAAATACTTGTACCGAAGGGTTGCCGCGATCCGCCACAAAGACCAATCCGTTTTCAGCAACCGCCAGCGCGCTCGGGTTGCTGAACTGGCCCGCCCCACTCCCGCTGCTGCCGACACCAAGCAGCTCTTTTCCCGAGGCATCCAGCTTGACCACCCGTTTTTGCTTTTTATCCGCAACCCAGATGTGGCCCTCGCCGTCGAGCGCGAGGGCGGCGGGTTGTATATCCTTCAAAGAAACCCTGGTTTCAACTTTGAGATCACGAAATTTCAGCAGCAAACCGTCCGGTCCATGATCGGCAATGGCATACAACACGCCCTTGCCATCACCGGCAAGTTGAAGCGCATCCACATCAATATTCGCAAGCCACTCAACCGAAGCGCGGCCCGCCGTGCGCGGAATCGGTTCGATACGCTCCCCGGCAACTGTCTGGAACACATTGATCAACGATTTCCCCGCGTCACCAACAAAGAGCTGTTGCCCTGCACCGTTGGCCAGACCGGCGATATTCTTGGCTTGTGATTTACCATCGCCCCTGGAACCGAATTGGTAAGCGAACCGACCGTTGAAGTCATATTTGCGCACCGACTGACTGCGCCCATCCGCGACATACACGCCATCTTCCGCCAAAGTCAGTGCCACAGGATCAGCCACATCTGGAAGCGATTGCAGATAAAGTCCGTTTGCGGCATACACCTTGACCCGTTTGTCCTTGCTATCCAGCACGTAGATACGCCCGTCCTCGGCGACCGCAAGATCTGTCGCTTTCTGCAGTTGGTACGGTAGTTCCTTGCCCTCCTGGGCCGGGGCTGGCGCACGCAACGCCAGCGTTTGCAGGAACACGCCGTTCACCCCGAACAACTGGATCCGCTTGTTGCCCGTATCCGCCACATAGACCACGCCTTCGTGCACCGCAACCCCGTGTGGCGCATCCAGCCCCTGCTCGTCCCCGCCGCCGAAGAACCCTCCCGTACCGGCACCGAACCGGTCCTGAAATTTTCCGTCTGCCAGTGTATAAAGCAACACCTGTTGCGTGCCGCTATCGACCACGTACAGCCGGTTGCCGGCTACAGCCACAGCCTCCGGCCGCTTCAACAATTGCACTTCACCCGCTTTGGCGGCAAGGGTGTAGGCCACCTTGCCATCGGCCGTCAATGCCTGGACGACCCCGCCCTCGTTTGCGACAAACAACAAGTCCCCGCCCGCACCCAACAAGCGGCTTAATTTGGGAACCGATATTTCCTGTTTAAAATCGGCCTTGATAAAGCCGTTGGCTTTGCCGTTCGATGTGTCTGCCGCAAACACGCCTGAAGAAATCAGGCCAATGAAAAAAATAGCCATTAACTTGCGCATCTGTATCCGCCCGTTCCCATTCATTTAACTGTACCGCTGTTGCGGTATCACCAAGAATCGCGTTGCCACTATTTTTCTGCCCGGTTGAAAACCCCGTCCCAATCCTGTGCCGGCGGGTTTGCCGCAAAATAGACACAGCGCTCGGCATACAGCCGGCACGGTTGATCCTGCGGAATCTCTGCCGCCAACCGGGAAAAACCGTCTTGTGCCGCCAGCCAGTCGCGTTGCCGATAATGGGCAAGTGCCGCATGGAATACGGCGAGTTGTTCGCCGCTCAAGGCCGCCGGTCCAACCTGGGGTTCGTAGATTGTAACGGGTAAATGCTTGCCGACAACCCGAATCTTGTCCAGTTCGCGGTAGGGACAGGCTTCGGGCGCAAGCCGGTAGGTGCTCTCGCCCACCAGCCAGGTGATGCCGTAGTACTTGGCCGTCCCCTCCAGGCGCGAGGCCAGATTCACCGTGTCGCCGATGACGGTATATTCCATCTTCTTGCCGGCAAATCCGACATTGCCCGCCACCACCTCGCCCGAATTAAGACCGCCCCGGATGGAAAATCCATCCAGCCCGGTGCTGGCCCATTGTTGCTGCAACGCCGCCAGGCGCTCCGCCATCGCCGCCACACAGCGCATGGCCAGCTTGGCGTGATCAGGCTGACTCAACGGCGCGCCCCAGTACGCCATGATGGCGTCGCCGATGAATTTGTCGATCGTGCCGTCGTGCTGCTCGATCACCTGCACCATCGCCCCCAGATATTCGTTCAGGCGCGACACCACGACTTGCGGTGAATGCGCCTCGCTGAAGGACGTGAACCCCTTGATGTCGGTGAACAGCACCGTCACCTCCTTGCTGTCGCCGCCGATCCTGGCGGCATCGGGATTTTTTTCCAGACGCGCCACCAGTTTCGGCGACAGGTAACTGGAGAACATGGTACGCATCTCGCGCGCGCTGCGCTCCAGCACCAGATAGCGGAAACTGCCGCCCACCAGCAAAGCCAGCACGGCGGACAGCGTCGGATAGATGATGTTGATCCAGTGCCCGCTTTCGAACAGTGCGTAGGCGAACCAGAGATAGAGCGCCAGCAACACGGCGGTGGCGGGGATGGCGCCGTACAATTTCAGGCGCGTGGTCAGAAAATAGGCCAGCAGGCCGAGCAGCACGATGGAAAAGATATCGAGCAGCGCTTCCGGTCCGCCCTGGCGGATGAAGCGATCGCTGATGATGTTGTCGGCGACGGTGGCGTGAATTTCCACCCCCGGCGTATTGCCGTGGAAAGGGGTGACCCGCATGTCATACACCCCAAGCGCGGTGGCCCCCACGAACAGTATCTTGCCCTTCAGCAGCTCCGCCGCCACCCGCCCGTGCACCACATCGGTGAAGGAATAGCGCGGATAGCCGCCGGGCGGGCCAGTGTAATTGATCCACATCGCATACTGCTCGTCCACCGGGATGCGGCGCTCGCCCAGTCTGACCTCGAAGGCCTCGCGGGCGAATTCCTTCTCATTCAGCGCCAGCATTGCCGCCATCATGCCGAGCGAGGGCGTCAGTTTTCCCTCCGCCTCGATCAGCACCGGCACCCGCCGGTTGACCCCATCCTCGTCCGGAAACAGATTGATCTGCCCGCTGCCGGCCGCAGCGCGCGCGAATTCCGGCAGCGAGCGGGTAACCCCGCGCACGTTGCCGTTCGCGTCGAATTCGAACAGTTCGGCCAGCACCGCATTGCCGGATTTTTTCATCGCCGCCGCAAAGGTCTGGTCATTGACGATATCTTCACGCTCGGGGAAAAAAGCATCGAACAACACGGCCTTGGCCTGTGCCGCCTTCAGCTTTTCCAGCAGCAGCGCGTATTGGTTGCGCGGCCAGGGATAACGCCCGAGTTCGGCGATGCTCTTGTCGTCGATGGCGATGATGGCAATGTTGGGGGCCAGCGGGATCGCCCCGCGCAGGTCGCGGAAGCGCAGGTCGTAGGTGCGCGCTTCGAACGCCTCAAGGAAAGCGTTCTGGGTGTAATACAGCGACAGCACCGCCAGCACCGAGAGTACGGACAAGAGGACGGAAAAACCCCTGCTGTTGACCCGCTTGGTCAAGTGCCGCAACGAAGAGGTCAGTGCCATGCGTGTCGATGCTCCGCTGTGGGTTGAATGACAGGCGTCATTGTAATCTCGGGGGCCGGCCGGTGCCGCTGTAAAAAATCGCCTTTACTTTGCGCGCTGAATCGCGACCAGGATGGCTTGCAGGAGAGCGGCTGGAGTCGGTGGGCAACCCGGCACGGTCACGTCCACCGGGATGACATTGGACACCTTGCCGCAACTGGCATAACTCACGCCGAAGAGACCGCCGTTGCAGGCGCATTCCCCGACCGCCACCACCAGCTTCGGCTCGGGCACGGCATCATAGGTCCGTTTGACGGCTTCTTCCATGTGGCGCGAGACCGGGCCGGTGACCAGCAGCAGGTCGGCATGGCGCGGACTGGCAACGAAATGCACGCCGTAGCGTTCAATGCCGTACCAGGGATTGTTGAGCGCGTTGATCTCCAGCTCGCAACCGTTGCAGGAGCCGGCATCCACCTCGCGGATGGCGAGGCTGCCCTTGAATCGTTCGCCGATGCGCGCTTTGAGCTGTTCCCCGATTACGGCGAGGGAAGGTTCGGCGAGCGGCGGCAAGGGTTCGGTGATGATGCCGATGCGCTGAATTTTTTCCAGGATACGCAGCATGATTTACAAGTCCTGTCCGGAGTAGGAGCCGTTCACCGATTTGTTGCACACCGGGAAATCGGGCACGATGTTGTTGTGAATCAGCACTTCCAGTGCCGGCCAGGTCGTCCACGACGGGTCGCGCGGGAAACAGCGCGCGATGCGGCCGTCGCCGTCAAAGCACACGTAGGTGAGGATTTCACCGCGCCAGCCCTCGACCAGGCCGATGCCCTCGCACTCGGCAACGGGTGCTTGCCAGTCGGTGCGGATGGGGCCGGCGGGCAGCCCGGCGAGCAGCGCCTCGATCAATTCGAGCGCGGCGATGATCTCCTCGTGGCGTACCCGCACCCGCGTGTTGACGTCGCCCGTGTGGTGCAGCACGGTCTTGACCGGCAGTTGGTCATAGGGCGGATAGGGCGCATGGCGGCGCACATCGAAATCCAGGCCGGATGCGCGCCCGACATAGCCCATGCAACCCAGGGCTGCGGCTTGTTCCGGGGTCAGGATACCGGTGCCGAGCAGGCGGTTGGTGAGCGAGGGCGAGTCATACAGGATGGGCATCAGTTTGCCGAGCTGCCGGCGCAGCGCGGCGGCCTCGTCGCGCATGGCGGCGATGAACGGGGGCGCGAGGTCGGGCCCAACGCCACCCGGAAGGATGCAATCCATCATGAAGCGATGGCCAAAGGCGGCCATCGACGCGCGCTGCCAGGTCTCGCGTAGCCGCCCGAACTGGTAGAACCCGAAGGCGAAGCCGACGTCGTTGGTAATGGCGCCGATATCGCCCAGATGGTTGGCGACGCGCTCGCGCTCGCACATCAGGGCGCGCAGCCACACGGCACGCGGCGGCGGTTCGATGCCGGCCGCACGCTCCATCGCCATGCACGCCGCCCAGGTGTGCGCCACCGTGGCATCGCCCGAAATGCGCCCGGCCAGAAGCGCCAAGCCTGCAGCATCGCGGCCCTCGGCGATCTTCTCGATCCCCTTGTGGGTGTAACCGAGATGCGCCTCGAGATTGAGCACGGTCTCGCCTACCGCCTGAAAACGGAAATGCCCCGGCTCGATGATGCCGGCATGCACCGGGCCGACCGGGATTTCATACACGCCGCTGCCGTGTGCCGCGAGGAATTTGTATTGGGAATCGGCCGCCGTTGCCGCCGGCGGATGGCCGGCGACCGGGAAATCGCGGCGCAAGGGATAGTCGGAATTTTTCCACGCCTGGTGCCGCGTCCAGCGGCGCACATCCGGGTGATCGGAAAAGGCAACGCCAAACATGTCCTGGGTATGCCGCTCTGGACGGTCAGCCCCCGGATAATACGGGACATGGGACGGCAACACGGGCCGGATGCGCGCCACCGTCGTGCGCGCGAGCAGGTAGGCGCCGCCCTGTTCGAAGCAGGTGTTGATGCGAATTTCTGCACCCAGGTCTTCGCCCCAGCCTGCCACCCAGCGCCAGCCGCAGGCCTGGGCTTCCCGGCCAAGCCGCCCCCAGTCGTCGGACGCCACCCCGATGCCCGGCATCGACGCCACCCCCGCCAGGGGCGTGACCGCCAGGCCCGCCCCGGTCAGGCGGTCGATGAACGGGACATATGATTTTCCCGCCGTCATCGCAACGAGGCTCCCGAAATCAGCAGCGTGGCCTGCTCGAACCAACCCGACAGAAAGCCGGGCAGCGCAATGCCCAGCCACAACACCAGCGCCAGATGGATTGCTACCGGCAGCATGTTGGCCTGAATGGGTTTCTGTCCGGGCGGCGGTTCGCCGAACACCATCGGTTGCAGGTGGCGGAACAGTCCGGCAAAGGCAATGCCGAAACCGAACAGCAACGGGATGGTCAACCACGGCCACGCTTTCATCGTCGCCATGAGCAGCAGGAATTCGCTGATGAACACGCCAAAGGGCGGGAAACCGGCGATGGCCACGGTGCCGATCAACAGCCCCCAGCCGATGGCGGGCTGGGTACGGATGAGGCCGCGGATGTGCTCGATGCGCTGCGTGCCGGCGAGTTGCGAGGCGTAGCCGACGGTGACGAAGATCGCCGATTTGGTGAGCGAGTTCATGGTCATGTGCAGCAGCGCCCCGAAGGTGGCGAGCGGCCCGCCGATGCCGAAAGCGAAGGTCATCAGCCCCATGTGCTCGATCGACGAATAGCTGTACATGCGTTTGATGTCGTGTTGGCGGTGCAGGA
Source organism: Ferrigenium sp. UT5 (assembly GCF_045866295.1). Lineage (NCBI taxonomy): Bacteria > Pseudomonadati > Pseudomonadota > Betaproteobacteria > Nitrosomonadales > Gallionellaceae > Ferrigenium > Ferrigenium sp. UT5. The sequence goes on along the minus strand of NZ_BAAFRY010000022.1, from coordinate 25,798 downwards.
ACAGGCCCGCCACCACGAACGACAGCAGGCCGAAGCCCATCATCAGGTGGCCGGCGAGTTCGGTATGCAGCGAGGCGTCCACCAGCATCTTGAAGCGCACCAGGGCGTACAGCGCGACATTGAGCAGCAACCCGGAGAGCACGGCCGACATCGGTGTCGGGCCTTCGGAATGGGCATCCGGCAGCCAGTTGTGCAGCGGTACCAGCCCGACCTTGGTGCCGTAGCCGACCAGCAGGAAGACGAAGGCGAGCGACACCACCGCCGGGTCCAGACCGCCGGTCGTGGTGTCGTGCAACACGGTCCATAGCAAGGTGTCGCCGATCTCCCCGCCGGTCCGGTTCTCGGCGGCAAAGTAGATCAGCACGGTGCCGAACAGCGCCTGGGCGATGCCGACGCCGCACAGCACAAAATATTTCCAGGCCGCCTCGATCGATTCCGGCGTGCGGTAGAGCGAGACCAGCAGCACGGTGGTCAGCGTGGCCGATTCCATGGCCACCCACATGATGCCGAGATTGTTGGTCGTCAGCGCCAGCAGCATGGAGAACAGGAAACCCTGGTACATCGAGTGGTACAGGCGCATGCGGCGGTCGGTGACGCGCCCGCGCTCGACCTCGTGGCGCATGTAGGGGCGCGAGAAGATCGAGGTGGTCATGCCGACGAAGGCGGTCAGGGCGACCAGATAGACGTTGAAGGCGTCGATGTAGAACAGCCGGCCGGGCGAAAGCTGCGCCCCGTGCTCGAACACGTCCAGCGCCAGGACGAGCGAGGCGGCGAAGGTCACCGCGCCGGTCGCCACATTGAGCCAGCCGGCGGCGGCGCGGTGGCCGGTCAGGGCCAGCACCACGCCGCCGATCAGCGGCGCCAGCAGGATGATTTCGAGCATGATCACGGTCGCTCTCCCGGCGCCTCTGTGGCGGCCGTGTCCGGCATGGGTTCATCCGCCTCGGACAGGCGGTTGAGATGGCTGACATCGAGCGAGTCGAACGAATCGCGCAGGTGGAAGAAGAACACGCCGAACAGGATGGACGCCACCATCACGTCGAAGGCGACACCGAGCTCGACAATCAGCGGCATGCCGTAAGTGGACACCACGGCGGCGAAGAACAGCCCGTTCTCCATCGACATGAAGCCGATCACCTGCGCCATCGCGGTCTTGCGCGTGATCATGATCAGCATGCCGAGCAGCTCCACCGCGATGCTGACGGCGATGGTGTTGCGCGTCGCCAGGCCGGACAGGTGCACGATCGGCACGGCGATGAAATAGCTGAACATCACCAGGCCGGCGCCGCTCAACAGCAGCAGGGAGGGGCTGCCGATCGCCTCCGCCTCGTAATTCATTTTGAGGCGCACGCTCAGGCGGTACAGCAGCCAGGGAATCAGCAGCACTTTGAGCAGCACGGTCAGCGCCGCCGAAATGTAGAGATGGGTATGGCCTGATACCACGGCAACCAGCGCGGTCACCACGGCCAGCAGCAGCCCCTGCCAGGCAAACGTGAAAATGAGTTGCACGATGCGCGGCTGCGCCAGCATGGCAAAAGAAGTGAACAGCACCAGGGCGGCGAAAAGAATGATGGCCTGATTGTAGAGGCCGAGACTGGTCAGTTCCATCGGATCATCTCCACCCTAACCTCCCGTTTCCAGCACGATGCTGGTGAGCATGCCGAGCAGGCCCATCAGAAAAGCGAAACCGAGAAACTGCGGCACGCGGAACAGGCGCATCTTGGCCAGCACCGTTTCCCAGGCCACCAGCACGACGGCAAGCAACATCACCTTGGCCGTGACGGCGACCGCCCCCAGCGCCATGGCTTCGGCACTGTAGTGACTGGCGATGCCCCAGGGGAAAAAGAAATCGACGATCAGCACCGCGTAGATCATCAGCTTGATCTGGCTGGCCCATTCGATCAGCGCCAGATGGCGTCCGCCGTATTCCAGGATCATGGCCTCGTGCAGCATGGTCAGTTCGAGGTGGGTCGCGGGATTGTCCACCGGGATGCGGCCGCTCTCCGCCACTGCCACCATGGCCAGGGCAAACAGAGCAAACAGGAAAGACGGGCGCAGCACCAGGCCCGCGTTGAGCACGTACTCGGTGACCGCCGAGAGGTTGGTGGTGCCGGCCGTCATGGACAGGGTGAACACCACCATCAGCATGGCCGGTTCGGCCAGCGCAGCCACGGTCATTTCGCGCGAAGCGCCCATGCCGCCGAAGGCGGTGCCGATGTCGAGCGCGGCCAGCGCGGTGAAGAAACGGGCCAGCGCGAAAAAACCGACCAGCACGATCAGGTCGGCAATCGCCGCGGTGGGCAGGTGCACCACGACGAGCGGCACGGCGGCCGCGCCGAGCAGGGTAATGCCGAAGACGATGTAGGGGGTGGCGCGGAACAACCAGGATGCGTTTTCGGCCAGCACCATGTCCTTCTGCAGCAGCTTGGCCAGATCGCGATAGGGCTGCCACACGACCGGCGCCGCCCGGTTCTGCATGTGGCACTTGAGACGCTGCACCCAACCCGCCATCAACGGTGCAGCGGCAACGAAAATCAGGGTCTGCACCAGCGCCAACGCCCAGGAAATCGACAGGTTGCTCATAGACTGACGACCCATAACAGAAAGATCAGCGTCCAGAACGAATACTTCAGGTAGGTATGGATGCTGCCGGTCTGGATGAAACCGATGCGCCGGGCGGCTTCCAGCACCAAGTGGCCAAGCGGCACATACACCTTGAGCCAGGACCAGTCAGAGACGTGCAGATGGTGGCGAATCCCGGTCAGGCGCCGGATTGCGCCGCTGCCGCTCGTCGATTTTTCCACCTCTTCTTCCACCTTCCACACCGCGCCAAAAACGCGCCTGATCGGCTGGGTGAAGGAGGTCGAGGTGTATTCCATGCGGTGGTTGAGCTGGCCGAAGCCGCAGTCCCATGGATAACAACGGCGGGCGGGCACCGCACCGCGCTTGAGGAACAGATAGCCCAGGCCGAATACCACCACAATCGCCAGCACGACAAAGGGCGCGGAATAGGAGGCGACCTGCGGCGAGATTGGTGTCAGCCACAACCAGCCTTGGGCGGCGGCGGACGGCAGCGCGTGATGCACCAGCAACTGGGTGATCGGCGCCATCGTCTCGATCATCGGCGTCGGCAACACCCCGAGCAGGAGGCACAGCAGCGCCAGCAGTCCCATGCCGAGCAACATGCCGCGCGGCACTTCGCGCGCGTGGGCGACGTGGTGCGAGCGCGGCTTGCCCAGGAAGGCGATGCCGAAGGCCTTGACGAAGCAGGCGGCGGCCAGCGCGCCGGTCAGCGCCAGCAGCGCGGCGGCGATCGGCAGCAGCATGCGCAGCACGCCGTTTTCCAGCGCCGGCGCCTGCAGCGCGGCCTGGAAGGTCAGCCATTCGGAAACGAAGCCATTGAACGGCGGCAGCGCCGAGATGGCGACGCTGCCGACCAGGAACATGAACGCGGTGACCGGCATGCGCCGGATCAGGCCGCCCATGTGCTCCAGATCGCGCTCGTGGGTACGATACAGCACCGCGCCGGCGGCAAGGAACAGCAGCCCCTTGAACAGGGCGTGGTTGAGGGTGTGATAGAGCGCCGCCACCAGCGCGAGGGTGCCGAGCAGCGGATGGCCGCTGCCGAGAAAGATTATCGCCATGCCCAGCCCCATCAGGATGATGCCGATATTCTCGATCGAGTGATAGGCCAGCAGGCGCTTGAGATCGTGCTGCATCAGGGCATAAAGCACGCCGAGCAGGGCCGAGGCGGTGCCGACCACCAGCATCGCCACGCCCCATTCCCAGCGCACCTCGCCGATCAGGTCGAAGCTGACGCGGACGATGCCGTAGATGCCCATCTTGAGCATGGCGCCGCTCATCAGCGCCGAAATGTGCGACGGCGCCACCGGGTGCGCATCGGGCAGCCAGACATGCAGCGGCACCATGCCCGCCTTGGTGCCGAAGCCGAGGAAGGTGAAGGCGAAGGCCAGCGTCGCCCACAGCGGGGTCAGCGGCGCGGCGCGCATCGCGTCGAAGGTGAGGCCGCCACCGAACGCGGCCAGCACGCCGAAGGCGAGCAGGATCACCAGCGCGCCGACGTGCGCCAGCAGCAGGTAGAGAAAGGCGGCGTGCCGGTTGGCAGTGTGCTGGTGCTGGTAAGCCACAAGGAAGTAGCCGGACAACGACATCAGTTCCCAGAAAATCATGAACACCAGGGCGTCGTCGGCGAGCAGCAGCATCTGCATGCCGAGCACGAAGGTCGCGGTGAACAGGCCAAGCGGCGGCAGCGGCTGGGCATCCTCCCCATGCACGAACTCGCGCGTATAGGCGGGCCCGTACAGCGCTGCCGCGACGGTCAAGGCGCCCAGCAGCAGCAGGAAGAATCCGGACAGCGGGTCCAGGCGCAGATGCCATTCGAGCCAGGGCAGGCCGAGCGCCAGTTGATCGGTGAGTGTGAGATTGGCAAGCAGTACCCAGCCGCCGCCGGCAATGCAGCCGACACCGGCCAGGAACAAAAAAGGAAGGAACCGGTATGCAGGAAGCCCGGATGGCGATGCAGCGCAAACAGGGAAATCAGACCCGACAGCAGACTGCACCCGGTTGCGGCGTAAGCGATGAACAACGGCAGATTTTCTGGCATGTTCATGGTGCGCTATCTGATAAGAACGATTCCTTTGGGTGGCTAGGTGTCCGCGGGGGCATGACCGCGGCTGATGGCGGTGAGGATACCCTGCAAAATGGCGACCGGCGTGGGCGGGCAGCCGGGAACGGCCACATCGACCGGGATCACGTTGGCGATCTTGCCGCAGCTGGCATAGCCCTGGCCAAAGATGCCGCCATCGCAGCCGCAGTCGCCGATGGCCACCACCAGTTTGGGTTCCGGTGTGGCGTCATAGGTGCGCCTGAGGGCGACTTCCATGTGCCGCGAGACCGGGCCGGTGACCAGCAGCAGGTCGGCATGGCGCGGACTGGCGACTAACTTGATCCCCATGCCTTCCAGGTTGTAATAGGCGTTGTTGACCGCGTGGATCTCCAGTTCGCAACCGTTGCATGACCCTGCATCCACCATGCGAATCGCTAGCGCACCGCCAAACACGTCCAGTATTTCCCGCTGCAAGCGCTGTTCGAGTACGCGCAGTGATGCGTCGCCCTGCGGCGGCGTTTCGGTCTTGATGCCGGTCTTCACGATCTGTTTCAGTATCTGGTACATGGCATGCCCCTACAAGTCGTGACCGCTGTAGCTCAAATTGAACGATTTGTTGATGAGCGGAAAGTCCGGCACGATGTTGTCGATGATGGCGTGTTCCAGCACCGGCCAGTTCTGCCAGGAGGGATCGTGCGGATGCACGCGCGCCAGATTGCCCTTTGCATCGGTGTGGATCGCCACCATCACCTCGCCGCGCCACCCTTCCACCAGGCCGATGCCGAAACCGTTCGGCGGCAATTGCGCCATGGCCGGCGCCGTCTCTTCTTCGTGGACGAGATTGACCAGAATCTGCCGGATCAGGCGCAGCGATTCGAACAGTTCGTCGAAGCGCACGATGACCCGCGCCGCCACGTCGCCGTTGCGGTAGGTGGCCATGCGCACGTCCAGCTTGTCGTAGGGTGCGCAGGCGAACTGGACGCGCGCATCCCAGGCCTGGGCGCTGGCGCGCCCGGCCATGCCGCACAGCCCCAGTTGCGCGGCCAGCTTGGGCGCGATGCGCCCGGCACCGATGTAGCGATCCTGCACTCCGGCATGTTCTTCATAAATCCCGCGCAGGATCGAGGCTTCCCGTTCCAGCATGCGACATTCCTGCTCGATCAAATTCTTGCCTGCGCCATCGAGTCGCACCGCCACACCGCCCGGCATGATGCTGTCCATCAGGTAACGATGGCCGAACAGTGCAGCGTTGTTGCGCAACACCTGTTCCTTCAGGATCCAGAACTGGGCAAAGCCGAACGACAGTGCGACATCGCTGCCGAGATAGCCCAGATCCCCCAGATGATTGGCAATCCGCTCGCGTTCGAGCAGCAGCGCGCGCAGCCACAGCGCGCGATCCGGCGGGGTGGTGCCGGCGATGCTTTCCGCCGCCATCGCATAGGCCCAGGCATAGGCGACGGTGCTGTCGCCGCTCACCCGCCCAACCAGTTTTGCGCCCTGCTGCAGGCTACTGTGCTCGAAATGCTTTTCAATGCCCTTGTGGGTGTAACCGAGATGCTCTTCCAGGCGCAACACCCGCTCGCCGATCACGGAAAAGCGGAAGTGGCCGGGTTCGATGATGCCGGCATGCACCGGGCCGACGGCGATCTCGTGCACGCCCTGTCCCGTCACCTGGACAAACGCATAGTCTTCCGCTTCGCGGGCGCCGTTTGCCGTCGCATCGAAATCCTTGCGCAAGGGAAAACTACCGCCTTTCCATGCCCCGTGGCGCAGCCATTTGCGATGGTCGGTCGCCTCCAGCGGATGCAGCCCGAGCAGATCGTAAGTCGCGCGCTGCATGCGCGCAGCGGCGGGGAAAAGCCGGCTGATGTCCGGATAATGCGGGTGCGCTTCGGGCAACGGCACATGCAGGCACACCAGCCCGGTCTCGTTGATGAGCGCGACGTGCAGCGCATAACCGTTATTTTGAGATTCGCGTAGCGATTCGCTTGCCCCCTCGCCCGCTTGCGGGAGAGGGTTGGGGAGAGGGGAACGGTCTCGACCGTTCCCCTGTGCGCGCTCGTCGCTGCCCCACAGCGCCACCAGCCGGCCGCCACCGTCGCGCACTTGCTGGCAGATTTCCAGCAGACACTCAGGCCCGATCGTGCCCGCCCAGGTCGGCACGGCATCGGTCAGCCGGACAAGTTGCAATTGGGGATGTTTGATCGGCATGGTCTTATCCCATCAAGGCGGCCGCCTGGCGATACCAGTCGGCGAGGTAAGGCGGCATGTACAGCCCGAGCATCAGCACCAGCAGCAGATGGAGGAATACCGGGATCAGCGCCGGCGGATGCGGCAAGGGCTTGGCGGTGGTTTCACCAAACACGACGGGCTGGATTTTGCCGAAGATCGCGGCGAAAGCAATGCCGAGCGAAGCCAGCAGGATCGGCGTCGCCCACGGGTATTCGTGCATGGCGGTGGTGATGATCAGGAACTCGCTGGCGAACACCCCGAACGGGGGCATGCCGAGAATGGCGAAGGTGCCCAGCGCCAAGCCCCAACCCACGGTCGGGCTGACTTGGAGCAAGCCGCGGATGTGTTCCATCTGCTGCGTGCCGACCTTTTGCACTGCATGACCGACGGCAAAGAAGATCGCCGATTTGGTCAGCGAGTGTACCGTCATGTGCAGCATGCCGGCAAAGGTGGCCACCGGACCGCCCATGCCGAAAGCGAACGTGATGAGCCCCATATGCTCGATCGAGGAATAGGCGAACATGCGCTTGATGTCTTTCTGGCGGAACAGGGAGAGCGCCGCCACCAGCAGGGAAAGCAGGCCGAAGCCCATCATCAGGTCACCGGCAAAATGGGTGCCCAGCGAGCCGTCCACCAACACCTTGCTGCGCATCACCGCGTTCAAGGCCACGTTCAGCAACAGGCCGGACAGCACGGCGGAAACCGGCGTCGGGCCTTCCGCATGCGCGTCCGGCAACCAGCTGTGCAGCGGCACCAGGCCGATCTTGGTGCCGTAGCCGACCAGCAGGAAGATGAACGCCAGCTTGAGCACGGTCGGTTCGAGTTCGCCCTTGACCGCATTAAGGTGCGTCCACAACAGTGCCGTACCGCCTTCGCCCAGCACGCGCTCGGCGGCGAAATACATGAGGATGGTGCCGAACAACGCCAGCGCGATGCCTACGCCGCAGAGGATGAAATACTTCCACGCCGCTTCCAGGCTGGCGGGAGTGCGATACAGGCTGACCAGCAACACCGTGGTCAGTGTCGCGGCTTCCATCGCCACCCAGATGATGCCTAGGTTGTTGCTGGTCAAGCCCAGCAGCATGGTGAACGTGAACAGCTGGTACATGCTGTAATACAGGTGCAGCATGCCCGCCGAAAGCTTGCCATGATGCTGTTCGATGCGCATGTAGGGGCGCGAGAACAGCGAGGTGGTGAACGCCACAAAGGCGGTCAGCGCAACCAGATAGACATTGAACGGGTCGATGAAAAACTGTTCGCCGAACACCACTTGCGGCCCGGTGTCGACGACCTGCATCGTCAGCATCACCGAGGCTGCAAAGGTGCAGAAACTCATGACCGAATTCAATTCTGCCGCCCACGCGCGCGCGCCGAACACGGCCAGCATGCCCCCGCCGAACAGGGGGATGAGCAACAGGGCGAGCAGATACAGGTCAATCATCCTTCAGTTTCTCCATGTTCGAAATGTCCAGGCTGTCGAAGGTCTCGCGAATCTGGAAGAAGAAGATACCGAAGATAAAGCTGGCGACCAGCACGTCCAGCGCGATGCCGAACTCGACCACCAGCGGCATGCCGTGGGTGGCGCTGGTGGCGGCAAAGAACAAACTGTTCTCCAGGGCGAGAAAGGCGACCACCTGGGTCACCGCCTTGCGCCGGGTCAGCATCATCAGCAGCGACAACAGCACCCCGGCCAGCGCGATACCGATCAGTCCGCGCGTGATACCTTCGGCCATTTGCGAAATCGGCGCGGCCAGATTGAAGGCAAAGATCACCAGCGCGAGGCCGACCAGCATGGTGGTCGGGATGTTGATCAGCGTCTCCACATCCCAGCGCACATTCAGCTTGCGCATCAGGCGATGCAGGAGCCAGGGCAGCAGCAGCACCTTGAGCACCAGGGTCAGTCCGGCGGAATAGTAAAGATGGTGCTGGTGGGTGGAGTAAGCCACGATCGCGGTGCTCAAAGTCAACAGCAGCCCCTGCCAGGCGAACAGGTTGATCATTGACAGAATGCGGCGCTGGGTCAGCATGGCGAACATGATCAGCAACAGCATCGCGGCGAGCAGATTGACGAGTTGGGGCGCGTAACTGTGCATCACACCCCCAGCAGAAAATGGATCAGCAGACCGAGCACGGCGAGCAGGAACGCGGTGCCCAGAAATTCCGGCGCGCGGAAGATGCGCATCTTGGCGCTCACCGTTTCCAGCAGCGCCAGCCCCGCGCCCGCCAGCATGAGCTTGGCGACCAGCGCGGCCAGCGCCAGCGGCAACCCCGCCCAGTTGCCCACCTCGGCGATGCCGTGCGGCATGAACAGCGCAATGCCGAGCGAGATATAGGCGAACAATTTGAGACTGCTGGCCCACTCGATTAGCGCCAGATGGCGCGCCGAATATTCGAGAATCATCGCCTCGTGGATCATGGTCAGTTCGAGATGGGTGTTGGGATTGTCCACCGGAATGCGCGCATTCTCCGCCAGCAGCACGATCACGAAGGCCAGCGCGGCAAACGCCAGGCTGGGATAGATCACGAACTGGTGATGCGCCAGCGTATCGATGATACTGGGCAACTGGGTGGAATGGCTGATCATCGAAGCGGTGAACAGCACCATCAGCAGCGCCGGCTCGGCAAGGAAGGACACCAGCATCTCGCGCCGGGCGCCGAGGGTGCCGAAGGCGGTGCCGATATCCATTGCGGCCAGCGCGATGAACACCCGCGCCACCGCGAACACGCCGACCAGCGCGATCACGTCGGCGGCGCGCGAAAAGGGCAGATCGATGGCGATGATGGGGATGATCGCCGCGGCCAGCCACATGCAGCCGAACACGATATACGGCGTGGCGCGAAACAGGGGCGATGCGTTGTGCGCGATCACCGCATCCTTGTGGAACAGCTTGTGCAGCACGCGATACGGCTGCAACACCCCCGCACCGGAACGGTTCTGCAACCAGGCCTGACACTGGTTCACCCAGCCGGTCAGCAACGGCGCGGCCAGCACCACCAGCAGCAACTGGGTGAGCTGGAACAGGATGGCAAAAACGAGGTCGTTGGTTTCCATCATACAAACAGCAGCAACACCACCAGGGTAACGGCGGTGTAGGTCAGATACAGGTGGATGCGCCCGTGCTGCAACAGCCCGGCCAGGCCCGACAGTCTTTCGGTGAGATGCTGCAGGGGTCGGTACAGGATGTCCCACAACCGGTCTTCGCTGTGCCCGTGATAGTGCGGATGCGCGTCGAACGGGGTCGGCACTTCGCGTTCAATCCTGAAGAACGGTTCGAAGATACGCCGGATCGGCTGGCCGAACCCTTCCGCCGTATCCTGCATGCGCGCATTCTGCGCGGGGTAGCCGCAATCCCACGGGGCGCTGCGGCGCACGCGGCCGTGGTACAAGCGGCGCACCAGCAGGCTGGCGAGCAACATTACCCCGAGCACTGCCAGCAGGAAGTACATCGGGCTGTAGCTGGCACGTTCGGTATCCACCGGCGTCAGGAACACCCAGTTATTGGCAGCGTTGCCCAGCTGTGCGCCCAGCAGCATCTGCGCCACCTGATCCAACTGCCCCACCACGAACACCGGCGCCAGCCCCAGCAACACGCACCCCAGCGCCAACCAGCCCATGCCGAGACGTTCCCAGATGCCGGCATCATGCGCATGTTCCAGCGCCGCCTCGCGATGCTGGCCGAGAAAGATCACGCCGTAAAACTTCACCATCACATAGGCCGCCAGCGCTGCCGCCATGGCAACCGCTGCCGCTGCCACCGGCACCAGCATGTTGATGTAATCGTTGGGCAGCCCGGGCGAGAGCAGGAACGCCTGCAACAGCAGCCATTCCGACACGAAACCATTGAGCGGCGGCAGGCCGGCGATGGCGAGCACCCCGACCAGCATCAGCCATGCCGCCCACGGCATCTTGCGCATCAGACCGCCCATGCGCCCCATGTTGCGTTCGCCGGTGGCATGCAGAATGGAGCAGGTACCAACGAACAACAAGCTCTTGAACATGGCATGGTTGAGGCTGTGGTAGAGCGTGGCGATCAGCGCCAGCGCCGCCAGCGTGTCCTTGCCATAGACGTGAAAGATGAGGGTCAGGCCGATGCCCGCCAGCAGCAGGCCGATGTTCTCGATCGATGAATACGCCAGCAGGCGTTTCATGTCGGCCTGCACGGCGGCGAACATCACGCCGAAGATGGCGGTCGCCAGCCCCAGCCCCAGCGCCAGCACCCCCCACCACCACAGTTGCGTGCCGAGCAGATCGAAGGTCACGCGCAGGATGCCGTAGATTGCGGTTTTCAGCATCACGCCGCTCATCAGCGCCGAGACCGGAGACGGTGCGGCCGGGTGCGCTTCCGGCAGCCACACATGCATCGGCAACACACCCGCCTTGGCACCAAAACCGAACAACGCCAGGAGAAACGCGATCGAAGCCCAGAACGGGTTCAGCGCGGCGGCGCGCATCGCCTCGAAGGTATAGGCGCCGATGCCGTGCCCGCCCTGCATCACGCCGAAGCTCAACAGGATGGCAATGGCGCCGACGTGCGCGATCAGCAGATAGAGGAATCCCGCCTTGCGGATCTCCACCACATGGTGGTCGGTGGTGACCAGAAAATACGACGACAGCGCCATCACTTCCCACGCGACCATGAACAGGTAGGCATCATCCGCCAGCATCACCAGCGCCATGCCGGCCAGGAACAGATGGTATTCAAGACACAACAAGCGCAGCGTCTTGTCCTCCAGATGGCGGAAATAACCGCTGCCGAACAACGAGATGCCGGCGGATGCCGTCCCCAGCAGGAGCAGGAAAAAAGCGGAAAGGGAATCGAGGCGAAGATGGAACGGCAGGTCGGGCAAGCCCAAAGGCAACACCAAGGTCAGGGGCGCGGCCGGCAACGCGACCAGGGCGCCTCCCGCCAGCAACAACGAAGCCGCGGCACTCAAGGGGAAAATGAAGCGCGCCGCATGCTTCAACCACAACCCGAGCATACCGAGCATGATCCAGAACAGGATCACGCCAATCGACACATCAAGGGCCGTAAGACTTGCTGCGCTCATGCAATGTTACTTTTACACCCCGTCAATTTGATTGGAATCGAATCGGAGTTGCATGGATTGCATCCGGCGATTCAGCGTTCAGAAGGGCGCGATTCTACTCCTGCCCGAGCGTTTCCTTCAATGGCGACTATTGGCTATAGACCACCCGCACATTCTGCGCCTCGCATATCGCGCGCAGTCCGTCGAGCAACTCGTCCGGCAAAGTGACTTTCCATTCGTCGCCCAGCCGCAGGGTCGCCACACCGAGCAGATTGCGGTAATTGATCTGCACCGGGCATTCGCCGCCGCGATACGGCTTGAGCAGTTCCGCCAGTTGCGCTACGCGCACCGCGTCGTCGATGGAGCAATCGATGTCGAGACGCTGTGCAAAGGCGGCGCGTGCCGAGGCGAAATCGAACAGCGCATCCGCCGTGATGCGCATGCCGCCGGAATAATCGTCCAGGCTGGCGCGGCCGCGCGCGACCACCAGCTGGTCGTCGCGCAGCCAGGTGCGGTTCGGCTCGTACAAATCATTGAACACCGTCATTTCGATCTGCGCGCTGCCGTCGTCGAGCGTGACCACCGCCATTTTGCCGCGCCGGGTTTGCAGGATGCGCACCCCGCTGACGATGCCCGCCAGCACCAGTTCCTTTTCCTGCCGCCGCGACTTGCCATTGGCGGGCGGCAGCATCTCAGGCGTCACTTCTGCCAGGCGCATGCTGACGAAACGCGACAGTTCCGGCGCAAATTCCTGATAGGGATGGCCAGAAAGGTAGAATCCGAGCGCGGTCTTTTCCTGTTGCAACTGTTCGCGCAATTTCCAGCGCGGCACATCGGCCAGTTGCAGCGGCATGATTTCCGATTCTGCTTCACCGAACAGGCTGCACTGGTTCGCCGCGCGCGCGCGCTGTTCGGCATCGCTCAAGGCGGCATCGAGGGAGGCGAGCAGCTGGGCGCGATGGTCGCTGATGCAATCGAACGCGCCGGCCTTGATCAGCGCCTCGACGGCGCGCCGGTTGACGATGCGGTTGTCCACACGGCGGCAGAAATCGAACAGGTCCCTGAATGCGCCGCCCTGCCGCGCTGCGACGATGTTCTCCACCGCCGCCTCGCCCGTGCCCTTGATCGCGCCCAGACCGTAGGCAATGGTTTTTTCGTCCACCGGGGTAAACCGAAACAGCGAACGGTTGATGTCCGGCGGCAGGATGGTCAGGCCCTGCAGTTGTGCATCCTGGTAGAAGAAACTGACCTTGTCGGTGTTGACCATTTCCGAGGTCAGGGTCGATGCCATGAAGGCGGCGGGATAATGACACTTCAGATACGCCGTCTGGTAGGCGACCAGCGAATACGCGGCGGCGTGCGACTTGTTAAAACCATAGCCGGCGAATTTCTCCATGGTATCGAAGATTTCGTTCGCCTTTTTTTCGTCGATGCCGTTCTGCGCCGCCCCGGCCACGAAAATGCCGCGCTGCTCCGCCATCTCCTCGGCTTTCTTTTTGCCCATGGCGCGGCGCAGCATGTCGGCGCCGCCCAGCGTGTAACCGGCCACCACCTGCGCCGCCTGCATCACCTGCTCCTGGTACACCATGATGCCGTAGGTCGCGCCCACCACTTTTTCCAAACAGGGATGGGGAATGATGACCTGTTCTTTGCCGTGCTTGCGGTTGATGTAATCGGGAATGAAATCCATCGGGCCGGGCCGGTACAAGGCGTTCAATGCGATCAGATCTTCCAGGCAATCGGGCTTGGCCTTCACCAGCGTGTCCTTCATGCCGCGCGACTCGAACTGGAACACGGCGGTGGTGTTCGCGGTCTTGAAAATCCTGTCGTAGGTTTCCTTGTCGTCGAGCGGGATGGTGTCGATACTAAAAGCATCCACTCGCGCCAGCGAGGAACGTTCGCCCCCTCTGCCATCGGGGGAGGGTTGGGGTGGGGGAACACTCCCGGAATCCGGTTTCGCACTTTGCAGCGCATTGATGTAACGCACCGCCCAGTCAATGATGGTCAGGGTGCGCAAACCGAGAAAGTCGAACTTGACCAGCCCGACCGCCTCCACGTCGTCCTTGTCGTACTGGCTGACCGTGCTTTCGCTGCCTTCGGCGCAATATAGCGCGCAAAAATCGGTGAGCTTGCCCGGCGCGATGACCACGCCACCGGCATGCATGCCGACGTTGCGCGTCAAGTCTTCCAGCCGCTCGCCCAGCTCCAGCAATTCCTCCACCCCCTCTTCGCTGGCGATGATGGCGTTGAACTCCGGCTCCATCGCGCGCGCCTTTTGCAGCGACACCGGTTTCACGCCTTCGACGGGAACCAGCTTGGACAGGCGGTCGCACAGCATGTAGGGAAAATCCAGCACGCGCCCGACATCGCGGATCACCGCCTTGGAGGCCATGGTGCCGAACGTGGCGATCTGTGAAACGCAGTGCGCGCCGTAGCGGTGGCGCACGTACTCGATCACGCGCTCGCGCCCGTCTTGGCAGAAGTCCACGTCGAAGTCGGGCATCGACACCCGCTCCGGATTGAGGAAGCGCTCGAACAGCAGGTCATAGCGCAAGGGATCGAGATCGGTGATGCCGAGCGAATAGGCGACCAGCGAACCGGCGCCGGAACCGCGCCCGGGCCCGACCGGCACGCCGTTGGGGAACTTCTCGTCGCGGAACGATTTCGCCCAGCGGATGAAGTCGGCCACGATCAGGAAGTAGCCGGGAAACCCCATCTTGATGATGGTGCCGATCTCGAAATCGAGCCGTGCCTGGTATTCCGGCAGTTTGCCCGCGCGCGCGGAGGAATCCGGATACAGGTGTTGCATGCGCCGTTGCAAACCGCGCTGCGCTTCACTGCGCAGAAAATCGTCCAGTGTTTCGCCCTGCGGCGTCGGGAAGTCCGGCAACTGCGGTTTGCCCAGTTTCAGCGTCAGATTGCAGCGCTTGGCGATCTCCACGCTGTTCTGCAACGCCTGCGGCAAATCGGCGAACAGCTCGCGCATCTCCGCCTGCGTCGTGAAGTATTGCTGTGGGGTGAATGCCTTCTGGCGGCGCTTGTCGTTCAGCACATAGCCTTCGGCGATGCACACCCGCGCTTCATGCGCCTTGAAAGCGTCGCGCGTGAGAAATTGCACCGGATGCGTGGCCACCACCGGCAACGCGAGTTGCGCGGCCAGTTGCACCGTGTCACGCAGATGCGCTTCCCCGCGCGGCACGCCACAGCGCTGCACTTCCAGATAGAAACGGTCCGGAAACAGCGCGGCATATTCCTGCGCCAGCTGCCGGGCGCTCGCGGCATTCCCGTGCAGCAGGGCGCCGCCGACTTCCCCCAGATGCGCGCCCGACAGCGCGATCAGCCCCTCCGTATCCTCATGCAGCCACTGCTTGCGCAGCTCCGGGCGGCCGCGATACTGGTTCTCCAGATAGGCGCGGGTGAGCAGTTCGCACAGGCGCAGATACCCGGCATTCGACTGGCACAACAACAACAAGCGGAACGGCTGCTCGCGCGCCGCGTCGTTGCTGACGAACACGTCGCAACCGACCACCGGTTTGATGCCCGCGCCGCGCGCCGCCTTGTAGAACTTGACCAGCCCGAACACATTCGACAGATCGGTCAGCGCCAGCGCCGGCATGGCATCCGCTCTCGCCGCCGCCACCGCCTCGCCGATGCGCACGATGCCATCGGCAATGGAATATTCGCTATGCAAACGCAGATGAATGAAGGAAGGGGGCATGATGCTCGGAATCGGAATGCGGCAAGGATTTTACCACCAGCACCCGCCAGGTCGCAGTTGATCCTGCATATCAACGAGAGGAGACCCCGGAAGCGTTACTTTCTTCCGATTGCCCGGTAACCGATGTCGCGCCGCATCTGCGCTCCGTCGAAATGAATCGCATCGGCGAACTCATATGCTCGGTTCTGCGCCTGCTTCACCCTGTCGCCCAGCGCAACGATGCACAGCACGCGCCCACCGCTGGTGACGACCTTGCCGTCTTGCAAGGCGGTGCCGGCATGGAACACATGGCCGTCTTCCAGCGTCTTCGGCAAGCCCGTGATGACATCGCCTTTGCGCGGGGTGTCGGGGTAGTTCGCGGCAGCCATCACCACGCCGAGCGCAGTGCGTCTATCCCATTCCGCTTCCACTTTGTCCAGGGTGCCGTTCACCGCGTGTTCGACGATGGCGGCGAGATCGCTCTTCAGCCGCAGCATGATGGGTTGTGTCTCGGGGTCGCCCATGCGGCAGTTGAATTCCAATACTTTGAGGCTGCCATCGGGTGAGATCATCAGACCGGCATACAGGAATCCGGTATAGGTGATGCCTTCGCTTTCCATGCCACGCATGACGGGCTGGATGACTTCGCGCAACACGCGCGCATAGATTTCGGGCGTGACGACCGGCGCGGGTGAATACGCGCCCATGCCACCAGTGTTGGGGCCGTTGTCGCCATCGAGCAGACGCTTGTGATCCTGGCTGGTGGCGAGCGGCAGCACGTGCTTGCCGTCCGCCATGACGATGAAACTGGCTTCTTCGCCCGCGAGGAATTCTTCGATGACCACGCGTGCGCCTGCATCACCGAGCTTATTATCAGACAACATCATGTCGATGGCATCGAACGCTTCTTGTTTCGACATCGCCACCACCACGCCCTTGCCCGCAGCCAGACCATCGGCCTTGATGACGATCGGTGCGCCCTGTTTTTCAACATAAGCCTTCGCGGGAGCGATCTCGCTGAACGTCTCGAAGAATGCAGTGGGGATGTTGTGGCGCGTCATGAAACGCTTGGCGAAATCTTTGGAGGATTCCAGTTGTGCCGCCGCTTTAGTCGGGCCAAAAATTTTCAAACCCGCCGCGCGAAACGCATCCACCACGCCCGCTGCCAGCGGAGCTTCGGGGCCGACCACGGTGAGTTCGATGTGCTCGCGTTGCACGAAGGCGATGAGATCTGGGATGGCTGTGATGGCAACGTTCTCCACGCCGTCTTCCAATGCCGTGCCCGCATTACCCGGCGCAACAAAAACTTTCTGCACCTTGGCGCCCTGCGCCAACCGCCAAGCCAGCGCATGCTCACGTCCGCCGTTACCGATGACTAGTATTTTCATGGCTATCCCGCATTATTTTGTTGAACGTCGCAATACCTGCACTGCCGGGACGGTGTCGTGTTGCGCCGCAATTTTTCCGAATGACTTGTCAAAGGAAACAAAAACATCATCACCATCGCTTAATGCCAAATGCAGCGCATCACCAAAATCCATTCCGGCTTCATACCATTTGACGGCGTGGCATAAAGCCTCGAATGATTTTGGTTTGAAATTGGGCAAGCCCAGTAGCATCCGCAAACTCTGCAACACTTCTTGGCGAGTGCACTCGTAAGACTCCAGCACCCACACCAACTCAAGCATCACCGTAGGCGGAACGGTGTAAATTTCCGGGCGAGCCAACAGCTCGCGTGCCAATCTGAATTGTGCTGCGTCATCCTTCAGCAGGAAACGCGCCAATATATTGGTGTCGAGTGCAATCATTCGCGGGTTGCCGCGTCACGCGCCTTTAACATCTTGGAGATTTTTGCGCGGGTGATTTGCTCATCGGTTTTTTTCACGCCGTGCCTAGCCAACAAACCTGCCGCATCATCAACCGTCGTGACGGGAAACAGCGGCAAAGGGATCAGCCGAATCTCGTTCCCCACAAATGAAATCGCAAATTCCGTTCCCTCTGTGAGGTGGTGACTTTTCCTAATTTCATTGGGGATGACGAACTGCCCCTTGGTGGAGAGTTTTACGGTTTGCATATGAAGCTCCTTCTGGTAAGTCTGCTCATCTTACCAATTTGGAGAATTTAACGCTATGTCAGCGTGGGCAACAAAACTTGCCCACCCTACCGCGCTACATTCACTGGAAACATTTCCCTTTTTCAGAAGCAGCTTCAAGTAGCCATTTCCCATTTTTATCAACCAGCCTCATCGAGAATTCAGCTAGCTTTCCTTCTGGACATTCACCTTTAGGCGGCCAAGCAGTTTTCACCAGCTCTACGCTATTCGAATCTATCCAGCGATTAAAAGTAAAGAGTTGATAGTCCTCAGGTATGTAGCGGAAGCGTGCAACTAGGGCGCCATCCACTATTTCCCATAAAAAAACTCCCGAATCTCGACCTGCCTCATAGGCACTTGCTGAAACTATGTACCTACCCTCCGGCGACACATGAGGATCATCAATCGCGTCTATTTGCTCACCAGTTTTTCTCGAAATCACGAAAACACTGCCACCTTCATAATAATCAGCATTCACCAAGAAGAATTGTCCGTCTGCTATCAGACCTCGATAGGTATAGAACACACAGCTATTAAAATTTTCACAAGATTCAATGTTGGTTAATTCAATCACCTTTCCAGACAGAGGGTGAAGTAACAAAGTTTCCCCCTTTCTTTCTGCTCGGCTTTCGCTTTTGGCAATTTCATTTGCCTCTCGCTTTCCCAGCTCCGTCATCTCGCGCGGAATTGCGGTTGGCACAGCGGAAGCAGAGCCTTGCTGAAAGGTATTCGGTAGAGCTGACTGGCGCTCTTGTTCGGAGCAGGCGCTCAATGCACACAGTAGAAATGCAATCGCTATACGCATATCACCCCCCTGCAAATCAAACCGAAGTATCACTGCACCCTCCTCACGAAGTGTGTGCAACGTTAACAACTCTACTTAATGTCTGAAGTGGCGGAAGCCGGTGAACACCATCGCTAACCCATGCTCGTCCGCCGCCGCGATGACTTCAGCATCGCGCATCGAGCCGCCCGGCTGAATCACCGCCTTGGCACCGGCTGCGGCCAGCACGTCCACGCCGTCGCGGAACGGGAAGAAGGCATCGGAGGCGACTACCGAACCCGCCAGACTCAGCCCGGCGTTCTGCGCCTTGATGCTGGCGATGCGCGTGCTGTCCACGCGGCTCATCTGGCCCGCGCCCACCCCCAATGTCTGGCCGCCTTTGCAGAACACGATGGCGTTGGATTTGACGAACTTGGCGACGCGGAAAGCGAACAGCAGGTCTTGCAATTGTTCTTTTGTCGGCTGGTTTTTGGTGACAACTTTGAGATGTTCGGGTTGCACCACGAACAGGTCAGGCGTCTGCACCAGCAGACCGCCGCCGACGCGCTTCAGGTCGTATTGGTTGTGCGCATTGGACAAGGGCACGATTAGTACGCGCACATTCTGCTTGGCGGCAGTCACTGCCAGCGCGGCATCGGAAGCCGACGGTGCGATGATGAGTTCGACGAACTGGTTGGCGGTGATCTGTTTCGCGCTCGCTTCGTCCAACTCGCGGTTGAAGGCGATGATGCCGCCGAATGCGGAAGTAGGGTCAGTCGCGTAGGCCAGCTTGTAGGCATTGAGCGGCGTATCTGCCACTGCCACGCCGCACGGGTTGGCATGCTTGACGATGACGCAGGCGGGCTGCTCGAAGGTCTTCACCAGTTCCCACGTGGCATCCGCATCGCCGATGTTGTTGTAGGACAGTTCCTTGCCCTGCACTTGGGTGTAGTTGGCGATGCTGCCCGCCAGCGGGGTCAGCTCGCGGTAGAACGCCGCCTTCTGGTGCGGGTTCTCCCCGTAGCGCATCTCCTGGACCTTGGCGAAGTTGAAATTGATCTGCGCGGGAAAATCGCTGCGTGTGCCATCGCTGTTGATCGTGGTGAGATAGTTGCTGATGGCAGCATCGTAAGCGGCGGTGTGCGAAAAGGCTTTCTTGGCCAGGTCGAAACGCGTGGCTTCGCTCACTGCGCCCTTGTTGGTCTGCATCTCGGCCAGCACGTCGGCGTAATCAGCCGGATCGGTGACGATGGCGACGTGCGCGTGATTCTTCGCCGCAGCGCGCACCATGGTCGGACCGCCGATGTCGATGTTCTCGATCGCGTCTTCCAGAGTGCAATTCGGTTTGGCGATGGTCGCCGCGAACGGGTAAAGATTCACCACCACCAGATCGATGGTGGGGATGCCGTGCTTCTTCAACGTGGCGACATGCTCGGGCAGATCGCGCCGTGCCAGAATGCCGGCGTGCACTTTTGGTTGCAGGGTTTTCACCCGACCGTCCAGCATCTCGGGGAAGCCGGTGTAGTCCGCGACTTCGGTGCAGGGCACACCGTTGTCCGCCAGCAGCTTGGCAGTGCCGCCGGTGGAGAGCAGCTTCACGCCGAGGGCATGCAGCCCTTGCGCGAATTCGAGGACGCCGGACTTGTCCGACACGCTGATGAGGGCTTGGGTGATGGCTGTCATGATGTTTTCCAGAATAAAAAGGGATTGGCGGGTAAAAACCGGAACTACATAATGCCGTGCAACTGCATTTTTTTGCGCAGGGTGTTGCGGTTGATGCCAAGCAACTCCGCCGCGCGCGTCTGGTTGCTGCCCGCATACTGCAACACGGTTTCGATCAGCGGTTTTTCCACGCAGCACAGAACCATGTCGTAGATGGCAACCGAGGGATCTTCGCCATCCAGGTCCTTGAAATAATCGTTCAACGCCTTGCGCACATGTTTGGCGATATCGTTCTCGCTGATCGGACAGTTCTCACCCATTTCGATTCCTTTACACGTATTGCAGTTGCAGGTTGCCGCTTTGCAGTTCATCAAAAAATGCGTTCGCCGCGGACAGTTGTTCTTCCACACTTTCCAGCTGATTCATCCGGTGCCGGAACACGGCCGATCCGGGCAGGCCTTTGGTGTACCAGGAGATGTGTTTGCGCGCCACGCGCAGGCCGGTCTGCTCGCCGTAGAAGGCATACAGGTCGTGCAAGTGTTGCACGAGAACCGTGCGAACATCCTCCACCGCCGGCGCGGGCAGATGTTCGCCGGTAGCCAGAAAATGCGCGATTTCGCGGAACAGCCACGGCCGCCCCTGTGCGGCGCGCCCGATCATCACCGCATCGGCACCGGTGTGTTGCAGCACATCCCGCGCCTTTTCCGGCGTGGTGATGTCGCCATTGGCGATCACCGGAATGCTCACGCTCGATTTCACCGCGCGGATCGTGTCGTATTCGGCCTCGCCGGTGTAGGCGCAGGCGCGGGTGCGGCCATGGATGGCGAGCGCCTGGATGCCGCTGTCTTCGGCGATGCGCGCGATGTTGACCGCGTTGCGATTTTGTTTGTCCCAGCCGGTGCGGATCTTCAGCGTGACCGGCACATCCACCGCGCCGACCACCGCCTGCAGCAGTTCGCCCACCAGCTTCTCGTTCTGCAACAGGGCGGAGCCGGCCATCACGTTGCAGATCTTCTTCGCCGGACAGCCCATGTTGATGTCGATGATCTGCGCGCCGTGCTCAACGTTGTGCCGCGCCGCCTGCGCCAGCATCTTCGGATCGGCGCCGACGATCTGCACCGAGATCGGATCGACCTCGCCTTCGTGGTTGGCACGGCGGCGTGTCTTCTCCGAACCGTACAGCAGCGAGTTGGAGGCCACCATCTCGGACACGGCCATGCCCGCGCCCATGCGTTTGCACAACATGCGGAACGGCCGGTCGGTCACGCCCGCCATGGGCGCGACGATCAGGTTGTTTTTTAATTTGTAGCGGCCGATTTGCATGATGGGTTCCGTGGGGGGCGCTGATTATAATTTAATCAGATGCCTCATGCTATGATGCCGGTGAATTTTTCTGCGCATCGTTCAAGAGATTCAACATGGAATTCGACATCGTCATCATCGGCGGCGGACTGGTCGGGGCCAGCCTGGCCGCAGCGCTCAAGGACAGCAGCCTGAAACTGGCCCTGGTCGAGAGCGCTTCCCCGCCCCCTCCGCCTGCCGCTGCAGACTCCTGGGATAGCCGCATCTATGCCTTCACCCCCGGCAATGCCGACTTCCTGCGCGCATGCGGTGCATGGCAACGGCTCGACATGAGCCGGGTGCAACCCGTTGAGGAAATGCGCGTGTTCGGCGACACCGGGGCCAGACTCAATTTCAGCGCCTACCAGCTTGGCGCCCCGGAACTGGCCTTCATCATGGAGAGCTGCCTGTTGCAGGATGCCTTGTGGCAGGTCCTGCGCGAACAGGAGAATCTGACCCTGTTGCAGCCCGCACGCTGCGCCGAACTTGCCTGGCAGGACGATTCTGCCCAGTTGAAATTGCAGGACGGGCGCGAGATCCGCGCCAAACTGATTGTGGGCGCGGACGGCCGCGATTCCTGGGTGCGAAACCAGGCAGGCATGCCGGAGGTGCCCACGCCGTACCGGCAGCATGGCGTGGTCGCCAATTTTTCCTGTGCAAAAAACCATCGCGGCATCGCCCATCAATGGTTTCAAGAGGACGGCATCCTCGCTTTGCTGCCCCTGCCCGGACGCCGCGTCTCCATCGTGTGGTCGGTCAGCCCGGAAAAATCCGCCGAACTGCTGGCGCTCACTCACTCCGACCTGTGCGCGCGCGTGTCGGCAGCAGCCAATTACACTCTGGGCGAATTAACCCTCATCACACCCCCCGCCGCCTTCCCTTTGCGCGTCCTGAATCTGGCGCACATCACCCAGCCGCGCCTGGCGCTGATCGGGGATGCCGCCCACAACGTGCATCCGCTGGCGGGACAAGGGGTGAACCTCGGCCTGCGCGACGCGCGCGAACTGGCACAGACTCTCATGCAGCGCGGCGCGCTGGATTGCGGCGACCTGCCTCTGCTGCGCCGCTACGAAAAAGCCCGACAGGAGGACATCCTGTCCATGCAACTCGCCACCGATGCGCTCAAGCACCTGTTCGTCAACGCCAACCCGTTCCTGCGCACCCTGCGCAACGTCGGGCTGGCAGCAACAAATGCCGTCACGCCACTGAAGAAAATGCTGGCCCGCCATGCGCTCAACTAATCGCCCTGAAAGGAATCATTCGATGAACAAACTGTTGCTGCTCTCCCTGTCCCTGTGTGCTGCGTTTGCCCAGGCCGCCGGCAATGACACGGCCGCCCTTAAACAAACCCTGCAACAGAATTACCAGCAAGCGGTCGGCCCCATCGACCAGGTCAATCCCACCCCGGTCAATGGCCTGTACGAAGTGGTCACCGGCGACCACATCTACTATTCCGACGAGAGTGGGCGTTACCTGCTCGACGGCAAGCTGTTCGACATGCAGTTGCGCCAGAACATCACCGACGCGCGCGCGCGCCAGTTGTTTGCCATCGATGTCGCCCGGCTACCGCTCGAACTGGCCATCAAGAAAGTCAAAGGCAACGGCAAGCGGACGCTGATCACTTTTGAGGACCCAAACTGCGGCTACTGCAAGAAACTGGCGCATGAGCTGGAAAAGATCGACAACCTGACCCATTACGTGTTCCTGTATCCGATCTTTGAGGGATCGGCCGCGCTGGTACAGGACATGTTGTGCAGCAAGCAGCCGTTCCGCGCATGGGATGACTGGATGCTTAAAGGAATCCGGCCGGCCAAAGGGAATTGCGCCACCAAAACCGACCAGGTCACGGCGCTGGGGCGCAAGTTGAAAGTGAATGGAACGCCCGCGCTGATCTTCGCCAACGGCGTGATGAATCCGGGCTATTTGCCGGCCGAGCAACTGGAGCAGGCGCTGAACGAGAACAAATAAAAAACGGGGCCACGGCCCCGTTTTTTATTTCTCGGCTTTTCCCGCCAGTGCCGCCCGCAGCGGTGGAAAGGACGGCGGCTCTTTCTGAAAGTAACCGCGATAACGACGCACAAAGGCTTCCGGCGGCATCTGCCGGGTGTCTTCAACCAGGCCGGGTGTGAAGCCTTTCACAAAATACAACTCCATCTTGTGCGCGACCTTGCTGTGCGTCTTCACCCGCTTCTCGCATTCGAAGAAATCCTTGATACGACCATAGGTCTGTGCCGAGAGCGCGATGCGGTTGGGCTCGCCGCTCGATTCCACGCGCGAGGCATAGTTCACCGATTCACCCCAAATGTCGTAGGCGAACTTCTGCGTGCCAACCATCCCGGCAATGACATGACCGGTGTGGATGCCAATTCGGATCGACCAGTTGGGATTGCGGTTGCCGCGTTCGATCACGGCCTGGATGATCTCCAGCGCGGCCATCACGGCATCCACCGGGTGCGACGGATTACGCTCGGGCAAGCCGGCTGCACACATGTAGCTGTCGCCGATGGTCTTCAGTTTCTCCATCCCGTAACGCGCGCAGATCTCGTCAAAGGCGCTGAAATAGTCATGCAGCATGTACACCAGATCTTCCGCCGCCAATTTCTCGGTGGAGGATGAAAAACCAACGAAGTCAGTGAACAGGATGGTAACGTCTTCCAGGTATTGCGGCTGCACCGAGCCCTTGTTGCGAAATTCTTCCGCGACCGTAGCAGGCAGGATGTTGCGCAGCAGCGTCTGCGATTCCTGGTGTTGCGCCGCGACTTCTGCGTTGCGTTGCACAAGGTCGTGCTCCAGCTCGACGCACTGTTTGCGCGAGGCGCGCAGATCTTCGTTGAGAACCTCGAAAGCAACCGCAATCTCGCCCAGTTCGTCCTTGCCCGCCAGGCCGATGCGCGCTTCACCGCCTGCCAGCACGGTGGCGACCCCCGGCGCAAAAGCGTGCATGCCATCCACCACGCGGCGGTACACGCGTAGCGCGAACGACAGGGCGACCAGCAGGGACAACGCGAAGAAAATCAGCGCGGCGCGCTCGGACCACCATTCCGCTTCCCGCAAATGCAGTTGTGCTTGCACGATCAGCTCACTCGCATGCGCTTCCAGGGCAGGCAAATCCTGATAGATCAGTTGTTGGCTGTACGGCTCGGCGTGTAGCACGAACTCGGTCATGGCCAGACCGGAATCATTGCCGAAATGGGTGTAGAACAGATGCCAGGACGCGGCCAATTCCATGTAGCGAGCCTGCATGAGGGTCACCTTGGGCAGCAACATTTCATCCGCCAGCGACTTGAGCCGGGTAATCTCGCCTGCCACGCTCGCGGATTGCGCCTCCGCCTTGTCCTTTTCGGCAGCATTAAGCGCGGCTACACGGTCCTGCGGCAACTGGCCGAGCCGGGCGACCTGCTTCTGGATGTCGACGATGCCTTGCTTGATCGAGGTGGTGAGGGCCAGCACTCGGGTCTCGTGTTGCAACTGCTCGACGGCGTGCGCCTTCTGATGCGCGTTCCAGAAACTGAACGCAAAATTCAGCGCGAACAGGGACAAGATGATCAACAGGGAAAATCGAATCAGGCTTTTTAATCGCATCGTCTTCGCGTTAGCTTTCCACTCAATTCGTCGCGCACATCCGCCGCAAAACATGTCGGGTGAAGCTGGCCGATAAGCCGGGTTCTGTCGTGGACAGTCATTCCTCTAGGCGTTTCGTTACCTGACGCTCAAGCAACCTACCCGCAAGCGACGCGAGCAACGTCATGGCCTGCTTATTTGGTCTTGCTCCGGATGGGGTTTGCCGTGCCGTCCGTGTCACCACGTCCGCGGTGGGCTCTTACCCCACCGTTTCACCCTTGCCTGATCCCTCTCAATTATCCCGGTGGCTTTCGCCACCGCTCTTCTTGAGATGACTTTGCCGTTCATGCGAACGGCGAAGTCGGGCCATCGGCGGTCTGTTCTCTGTGGCACTTTCCATCGCCTCGCGGCGTCCGGTCGTTAACCGGCATCCTGCTCTGCGGAGCCCGGACTTTCCTCTCCGTGCAACAAGGCACGCAGCGACTGTCTGGCCAGCTTCGTTGTGTAGTTTAGCATGGGGGGTGCAGAACGTCCGCGAACCCGGACTTTAGTTTCGACCTCACGCGCTGCGCGCATGAGTCTTCACTGCAACTTCGTTGTCCTCTCCGTGCAACAAGGCACGCAGCGACTGTCTGGCCAGCTTCGTTGTGTAGTTTAGCATGGGGGGTGCAGAACGTCCGCGAGCCCGGACTTTAGTTTCGACCTCACGCGCTGCGCGCATGAGTCTTCACTGCAACTTCGTTGTCCTCTCCGTGCAACAAGGCACGCAGCGACTGTCTGGCCAGCTTCGTTGTG